>CAISVS010000043.1 GCA_903889015.1 uncultured bacterium
AACAGTTGAGGGACAACTTGTAGTAATCCAAACTCAGCTATAGAGTTCTGTTTCTTTTACAATACTACGCTGACTATTTGATAGGCAGAACACCGAATATGTTTGTCAAAAGCAATAACACTACCCAGTAAATACCTGCTAGTAATAGGTATAAAACAAAGTAGATTACCGATCTTGTTGTCGGGCTTTCTATTTCTAAAGTAGTCGATATATATCCAACCGTTGGATAGCAAATCGCCCAAAACAAGAAATAGATAGATACAATCTGTCCAAACACCAAATTAACAGTAGTGTTTGCAAATATTGGCATCTTCTCAATTGTTTGGTAACAGATATATATGCGAACTAATAAACTAGTCGTACTTACTAGCTTATAGAGCTCCCTGTTGTAACTACTTATTGCGCCATACATACCTATACCCCGGCGGTGCTATCGGCTTAGGCGGTTTTGGTGGTTGTGGCGGACGCGGTGGTCGAGGTGGTTGTGGCGGTCTTGGCGGACGCGGTGGTTTTGGCGGTACGAGTGGGCCATTCGGATCTTTAATTAAACCCCATGCCATACTAGAACCTCGGCAATGACATTAAGTTGTCAGCTTTAGTCGAGTCTGGCATGGTACGCACATATTGTACATGTCCATTGTCGACAGCTTCTAGGAAAGCATATTTGTCGTCATTACGGCTTATGGCATAAGTTTGCTTTGAGTTATCTTTTACAAAATCATACATTTGCTGACGCGTGGGTTCATATATACCACTTCCGCCCCGCTGACCGGCTTGGGTGGTAATTGAATACCTTAATTTTGCGATGTGCTCCAGGTTATTTGAACCGCTGGGCTCGGTATGGATTGCGATTACATTGCGCATATACAATTCTCCTTATACATATTTATATGACGAAATATATTGCTATATTCGTCAAGGTGTTGTAATATAAGAAGCGAGAAAATCTACTAGGGTTTAAACTCGCTTCTGGTCGTCGCATTTGCGACGACTTTTAGCTTGTGAGGCTCGGTAACTACACGTCTCCACCTCCATCTTCGCCTTTAGTTAGGTCGATAACGAATACCGTCTGGCCATTTGCGCCTACTATTTTTTCGTAATTATAGCGTTTAGCGTACTTTTTATCACTAATACCATTTAAAGTTAAGAATGAACGTGCTGAAAGATACGCACCGTATTTGCCGTCATTTGATAGCGCTAGCTTAAAACCTTGTGGTAGCACATCATCCGTGAATTGGACAGCAACCTTTCGTGCTGTTTTATTGAAAAAAAGCATCGCGCCTTTTTTGCCCTCAATCTTATTAATTTTATAAAAGGCCGCTGGGAAGTTCAGCTGGTTACTCTTAGTTATAGTGATTTTATCGACAACACGAGACATATTACTGTTATCGAACAGTTCAAAGCCTTCAAGTGGTGAATTATTTACATCTTCGTTATTCATACTATCATTTTATGACCTATTCCCGTCATAGTCAATATGTAGTTTTCATATATTGTTACTTAGTGTGTTAGAAATGAATATAAGCCTATTAATCATTAGAAAAATCAGTGCATTGATATTGGATGGTTCGTCTTGACAAATCAAGTCAGAAGACTAATAGAATAAACTATCGGCAACCCTTCAAAACAAAATAACGACCACGAAGGTCGTTATTTTGATATTGATCGGCGTTTTTTATGAACCTGTACGCACTAATTACCAACCGTTGTAACCTTGAACATAATACTGTTAGAGATTCCATTCTCATTAATTAGCGAGTTAGTGCTCTAATTCTGGATTGTATAGTTCTTGAAGTATGTATCAGTTCGACCCGAAGCATTACCAGCCGCATCATAAGTCACCCCAACATCCAGGTTGGCATTGCCATTATCTAGTAATGCGGTATTAATCGTAAACGTACCAGAGCCGTTGGATAGGTTAACCTTTGCGCCCCAATGTTTTTGCACACCAGCCGTATCATACAGATAAACCCAGGTTGTTAGATTCTTGCTGGCTGACAGAGGGATATTATCTGTAACCGTTATGTATAATGTTACCATACCT
>CAISVS010000044.1 GCA_903889015.1 uncultured bacterium
ATCTAGGTACTATTTACTTATCGGTAATTGGCACTTGTTTATTGTACCAAAAACCATGTCACAGTAAAATTTATTCTAAATTTTCTGCGACCCCGCCTCGCTTGGTGACGTTCGTCATCCAGGCTCCGGCCTTGCGGATTGCAGACTTGCAATCCTCACCTTACCACTTGGCGACATCCCAATATTTATTGTGGTGATTGTATTTTGATAAAATGTGCGACTATTGGTTTTTGGTACTGGTACCGATAGTTTATTTTGTTTTATTCTGTTTCAGAATAAAACGGCCAGTGCACTTACACTTGGCGACATCCCAATATGCTAAAAGACGCCTTATTAGCAGTACAGATTGTACACTAATTTGACTTTCAGCTCAAGAGTTACAAGTAAAATGCATATTATAGTATATATTTCTATTTTAGAAGGTCCGTCCTTGCAAAATTGTATTAATGCTGAACATTGTCGCAATTATGGTGATGGTATATTATATCAATTATATGAGTATAAAAGCACTTCAAAACTGTCATAAAAAAATACAAAAAGCAGTCGTTAATCATCCATTGATCACATATGTCGTTTTGGCATATTTAATTTCGTGGTCGTGGTGGGTGCCGATGGCTGTTGGTGGGCAAAGTGCAGATCATGGTATTGGCTGGCCTACACATATGGTTGTCAGGGTCTAACCCTTAACAGATACAATAAGTCCCAATCTGGATGGTAGTATAATATAATTATGCCGTCAAAGAATACGATTCGAGAATATGACGCGCCGGCTTATTATCACGTTTATAATCGAGGGGCGGGCGGAGCTAATATTTTCAAAGATTCACAAGATAAACGAAAGTTTATGTCGATTCTTGAGCGATATTTGGATGAGACTAACGAAAATTATTTGACATTTGACATCGAGTTATTGGCTTATTGTGTAATGAATAATCACTATCATTTATTGCTTTATCAAGACAGTGAACCTGACGAGATCACAAAACTAATGCGGTCAGTATCTACAGCATATTCTATGTATTATAACCTTCGCTACAAGAATAAAGGCCATGTATTTCAAAGTGTATTTCGCGCTTCGCGCATTACCGAAGAACCGTATTTGTTACACATTTCGCGTTACATACATCTGAATCCTAGAACATATAAAACTTATTATTGGTCTAGTCTGAAGTACTATCTAAATACAACGCCGCCAAATTGGATTCATCCAGATCGCATAGTTGATATGGCACCAGAATTATACGTTAACTTTCTAGAAGACTACAAAGACCGCCGTTTATTATTAAAAGAGATTAAAAAACAACTAGCACTTTAGTGTTTGTATTTGTATATTGATACTTGTTGTATCTGTTAAGGGTTAGACCCTGAGCGACTGAGTGAATGTATTTTAGAATAATCTGGCGAAAGAATAAGTGATACGGGCAAAGTGCTTATATTTATGTTATTATTCATATATAAATATAAGGGAAACTTTAAATGAAAAAAACAGCTAAAAAACAATTTCATATTAGATGGACATGGATAATAATTGGCGCTTTGGTAATTACTCAGGCTGTGACTGCGTATTCTTTGGTACAACTTCGAGATCAATATGATTTAGACAGTTTATATGGTTTTGTGAATTCGACCGAGCAAAAGATATATCGGTATCCTGTAATTAGCGTTAATGAAAACAAGGTGTATTTTACTGAATTCAAATTAAATGCTCCACTTGATACTGTCAGTCGAAATGTCAGATATAATGGCATGCAAACAAATAATTTGGTACTTAGCTTGCCGAGTGCAATTGGCAGACAGACTAGCGCAGATTCTCCAACTTGTGATGCGATGGTTCGGATTAGTGATACCAATGAATTGCGACAGGATGAGACATATGTTGGTGAAGTAGTAATTACTGGTTCAAGTTTAAAATATATTTTTAAACATAATTCTTGTTTGATTTATGATTCTGGATCAGTAGACCAATTAGTCAATATTGCTAAATCGCTTTCATCATACTAAACCAGATTACCTCAGGTCAATGAGGGCGTATAATAATATTATGAACAAACAATGGCACGAGAAAAACAAAATGCCTGCAAATCCAACTGAAAATCAGAGAGTAAAATGGCATATTGAACATCAGGTTAATTGCGATTGTCGAAAACCTACGCCAAAAATTCAAAAGTTAATTGAGAAATATAATGGAAAGTTAAAATAGGAAACAATGAAGATAGTATTGAACATAATTTCGGTTGCGTTGTATTTGTCTGTGGGCGTAATTAGTTTTAAGATGGCGGTTAATAATTTGTTTGCCAAAGAATACCTGGGGTTTCATAAAGATGTTACGAAAAAATCATGGTCGGATGTTGATCAGTCGATGCAATATGTGATTATTTTTTTGATGCGGTTGACAGGACTTGGATTTTTGATGACGGCGATTTTACTGACGGTTTTTCCGATAGTCAACCTGTTTGCG
>CAISVS010000045.1 GCA_903889015.1 uncultured bacterium
ATGATGAGCGACAGTCTCGCTGGTGATGCGAGATGCCGGTTGAACTTCTTCTTTTTTACGAAACTTATTCAATATTTTCTTCATGCGTTCCTTGATGTTCGATTACATTATTTACAGCGTCTTGTAGTTTGTTGTAGATTTCGTCAGGATGTTCGACTTTATGAATCACTAAATCACCTACAAACGTCTGGATTACTATGGTTCCAAACTTGAATATTTCTCCACTGAATCCTGGTATATTATAGCTTATGTTTTGCACTTTTGACAGTCGCAGCTCTATGACATCTTTACCGAAAAAACCTCGTTGAGTCACCTGTCTGATACGCTGATCGGTCACAATATATATCGTAAAATACCATAATATAAATTGGTAAGCGAATAATATCAATCCTAAAGCAAAACCAGCCAATGGTAACAAAAATAATTCTAGATTACTTTGCCAGATTAAAGGCGGCACAGATGTAATAACCAAAGGAATCACTAGCATATAAAAACCCTTGCGCATAGCAATTATATGACGGCGAAACACAAATAATAGCTTTTCATCAGGACGTTGACCGTCAAAATCAAGCTGTGGTTTATTAGCGGCTTCTTTTTTCGACATGTAATTCCTTTATCTTAGGTAAATGGTGCCCCGGGCAGGAGTTGAACCTGCAACCTTATCCTTAGGACGGATCTACTCTATCCAGTTGAGCTACCGAGGCGTTGAATTGATATATCCCCACAGTTGCCACGTCATTCGACATGGTTCAGCTACCGAGGCCTATACACCATTATACCGATATAACTAACTTTTAGTTACTTTTTCTTTGGCTTTGGAATATGTCCACGAACAACTGGACCGTGAGCTGTGTCATAATCAGCATAAATTTCTGAATCATTAAACCATAATTTGATCTCTTGAGCAGCCTCTTCGGCATTACCTGATGCGTGTAAAATATTAGGCAAAGTCGCACCAATTGGATTAGTATAACCCCTAGTAACGTGCGTATAATCACCCCTTATTGTACCTGGAGCAGACTCTTTAGGATCAGTCGTACCAACTAGTTTGCGAACATACGATACTGATTCAATACCTTCTAAAACAAAAACAACAACTGGCGTTTCGGTCATCTGGGCTAACGTAACGTTATAAATATCTTCACCCCAACGACTGATTAAATTACTAATACCTTCGTAATGTTTATGAAAATGGGCTTCATCTGGTGCTACCATCTTCATAGCAATAATCTTTAAACCAGCTCGCTCAAATCGCGAAATAATCTCACCGACTAAACCACGCTGGATCGTATCTGGCTTCAAAATGATGAGTGTTCGTTCAATTCCTGACATAATAGCTCCTTTTTATCGTTACGCTGTTTTATATTCCTACCATTATACCAAAGCTAACTGATTTTACAGCGCCAGTTAGCGTAAAAACGTGCGCTGTAATCATTTTTGGGCTATTCTTAGTGTATGTATATGTCAGAACTACTACTTGATTACATTGAGCACCTTGAAGTTGAAGGTGGTCGTTCGGCGCATACGGCTGAAAATTACACGTTATACTTGGAACGATTTATTGAATTTACTAATGATATAACCGTCGATAAAATTACATCTGAAATTGTTCGTAAATATCGCCTGTGGTTGAACCGTTACAAAAACAACAATGATGACGAATTAGCCACAATAACCCAAAGTTATCACCTAATTGCCCTGCGTGGCTTTTTGGGATATTTATCAAAACGAGATATTCCAAGTTTGTCGCCTGAAAAAATCGAACTGCCAAAGATATCCCGTCGACAA
>CAISVS010000046.1 GCA_903889015.1 uncultured bacterium
ACCCACCAAATTCGATTATGGCTCATCACTACCAGTGGTGAGCTTTTTAATTTTACCTTTTCCCACATTCCACATAAGTTTTCCACCTGATGTTTAATTAAAAAACGCAGTTCAATATATCACAGACGACATATCACGTGAATATCTGTTCCATTGACATATGATTACGTTTATGCTAACATAGTGACATGGCTCAGAAACAACAGATACCATCCATGAATCCAACATCAAAGCTTGAAAGCTTTAACCTTGGTTTTGAATTCGACAAGACATTACAACAGGTCAAACGCGACGTACGTTTTCGTACACTGTAACCATAATTTTTTTGATCATAAACCAGAATACCCTTACGCAGATACGTAAGGGTATTATTTATATCAGTACAGAACAGGCATATGATGCCGTTTTAACTACTTGATATCTGATGATATTTTAACCGTTGCAATCGATTTGTGGACCGCTTTATCTGTTACGTCAAACTTATCAAGATATCGACCGGTAAACAGACGCCCCTGAGAATACAGGGCGGACACTGCACTATATACAATAGCCGTAACGGGCATCAATACCCATTGCACTAGCATGGCAACATTCCGACGGCGCTTATAACGTTCTGGTCGAGGTGGCAACATCTTGAACGACAAAAAGACAGTAATAAGAAGCCCGATTAATGCCACTTGTTGAATCATACTAACCACCTCTGGCAACTGATGAGCTGGTATACTTCTGGCAGATTCACTATTAACTAATAACGGTACCCAACCACCAACAGCAACTAATAACGACACACTTGCTAGTGTCACATGGCCATCAATCAACCTTACGAATCTTGCAAAACCACTTGCAAACGGAACGTTACGCTCGCGAGCAAATAATCTTACGGCTACATATGGAACATCAGACGCACCGTAAGCCCAGCGTCGTAATTGCATAAATTGAGCTTTTAATGTTTTTACATACGTGTCAGATAAAACGGCATCTTGATAAATTGGCACAAAAATAGACGTTACCGCATAATTACCACCAAAATAGAAGTAACTTCGCCAATACTGATGGCCGTCTTCTACGATAGTTCGCACACTCCAAAAGTTCATTTCTTCCAAAGCGTCCATTGGTTGTGAATGTGCAGCAAAATTACGTAAAGTATGAGGACGCATCGAACTAATGATGTTCCAAAATGAATTACCAGTTGCAATCACCCGCATAGGTGCTGGCGCATCCCAAATATTACTCATAAACAAGGCTACTGGCTGGTATGACAAATGCTTACGGTCTTCATGAACAATATATTCATAAGTAACGTAATCAAAATAGGTGTGATACGGTCTGTTATCAGAGTCAAGCGTCGTCACAATAACGTTTTTTGACGCAATCCCCTCTTTTTTTAGCCAATCTTTCAAAAAGAAACCGGCATGAGTGATGTTGCTGCCTTTTCCGACAACTTCATCAGGTAAATCCTTTGGGTGCTGGACAAGTTGAAAAGTATAAAACTTATTACTAAATTCTTTTTGCAATCTCAGGGCAGTTTTTTTCGTTGATTCACCGCCCCTTTCCTCGTATGCTAATACAAAAATCATACGTTTACTATCATAGGTACTATTAATTAGTGACTTTATAGTTGGCGCCAAAACGTCATAAGATTCATTATACGTCGCAATAATTACCGCATTATATATCTGTGACGGACGAGGAAAGGCGTCTGGATCAGCCGTCATTAACCTTAAATTATCGACATGAGTATAAGCATTAAAGCCAGATAATTTACCTGAACGAACTGCCTTATATGATTTTTGGGGGTCTTCCAAATCGTTCAAACGTGCGTGCCAATCAACTTTTTGAGCAGCCTCAAGTTTGTTACGACCTTGAATAATATGGACCGCAATACCTACAGACTTAACTAACAAGGTCACGATAACTAACAATAAGTATATAGCTGTCAAAGACGGACTTATTAATGACAATACGACCAATAAAACCAAAGCACCGTAACTTAACGTTGCTGGCAACATCTCGAACAAACGATATTTCAGTGCGCGCTTACCTAAAGGAAGCTCTAGGTCTATCATAAATTTAAAGTGTTATCCGCAAATTTAATAATGCCAACGACGTTATCCAACTGAATAAAATTATACCAATGCCAATCCACGCAAACATAGCCGCTAGCGACCGTCCTTTTACTACCAATAATTTAATAGATATAATGACATGCAAAGCGGCAGCAACTAAACCAAAAGCAACAAATACAAAGATATAAAACCATTGATCACGGTAAAAGTGAGTAATACCAAAAGCCGAATAATGCGACACCTGTTGTACATAACTGGGGTGTATAGATAAACCAATATTTATCGAAAAAATTAAAGCCAACAAGATAAGAACCGATAATAGAACCGATAGATATCTATCAGCAAACAATGTTTTTAACGACGTTATTACTATTTCTTTCATACTTGTGTAAAAAATATCACTGGAGCCGCTGTCCGGAATTGAACCGGAGACCTACGCTTTACGAAAGCGCCGCTCTACCAGCTGAGCTACAGCGGCACTCGGTTGAACATTGTCCATTATATCAT
>CAISVS010000047.1 GCA_903889015.1 uncultured bacterium
TAAATGAATTATTAATTACTAATTATAAAAAACATATTGTATACGTCGACCGCGCACACACTAAAATAATCCGATTTATTAAACAACACTAATACAAAGTACGGAATATATTAGGACACTCATTAAAAACTCCATTAGCTAAAATAGAGACATGCAACGAATAAAGAAGTATGTTAGTTTGAGCTCCGCGGAGCGGAGTGAAATAGAGATACTAAAAGATAAAGGTTATAGTATTCGAAAGATAGCAGACGTATTAGGACGTAGTCCTAATACCATCAGTCGAGAGATTAAAGTAAACTCTGTTTCTGGTGAATATAATGCCATAAAGGCCAAAGCTAAAAGTAGGCTTAGTCAGCGCAGCCGACGCTACCAATGGCAGAAGATAGAGCGTAATCCTGAGCTTTGGCTGTTTGTATCTGAGCGACTAGCATCGCCATACGACTGGAGCCCACGAGTAATCTCAGGCTACCTAAGAGCCCAACAGACTGAATTGCCATATGTCAGTACTACGCAGATTTATGCTTGGCTATACAGCTCAAGAGGCCAACGATACTGTCAGTATCTTTACTCTGAAAGATACCATCCAAGAAAGCATAACAAAAACAAAACCGAACAAGTCATGATCTCTGGTCGTGTATCTGTTACAGAGCGGCCAGTGGCCGCTCTGGATAGATTGGATATTGGGCATTGGGAGTATGACAGTATTGTTAGTTCTAAGAGATCTCGTAGTACTGCTGCCTTGGCAGTTCTTCAAGAACGCTCAACTAGGATGCTTAGGGTTATGCAAGTACCAAACCTAAGACCAGAGCCTTATGCCAAGGTTATAGCTCAGCTAGCTCGTGGTTTTATAGCTAAAACCATGACAACCGACAATGGCATCGAAAACAAACAACACAAACTCATCACCGAGAAGACAGGAGCTTTAGTATTCTTTACGGATCCATACTCATCATGGCAAAAAGGTGGTGTTGAAAATGGTAACAAAATGATCCGACGATACTTTCCTAAAGGTACTGACTTTAGCTTAGTTTGCCAAGCAGAAGTAGATGAAATTGTTAATCGCATAAATAACAAGCCGAGGCAGTGCCTCGGCTTCAAAAGTGCGATACAATGTGCTGTAGAGAAAGGGCTATTTTTGGACAGAGTGTCCTAGTAGAGGCCGTACTTAAGCCTGTTATGCTTAAACCTATTTTGCAACAAAACTGTTGACAAGTCAAACTAAGTGGGGTTACAATGCCATCAGTGCAAAATATATTAGCGTAGCAAGGAGTTTATGCCCTATGACGAAGCGAAATATTAACCTTATTGTTATACTGTTTGTGACAATTCTGTCACCAATAGCCCTGTCCTCTACCGCATTTGCGGCAACCGCGGACGTTACACAAGTTGAGACGTTCATACGGAGTATCATTAAAATAATTGCAGGATTAGCCGGTCTCGTAGCGACCGGTTTTTTTGTGGTTGGTGGTTTTAGCTATATTACTAGTTCGGGTAATCCTGAACATTTAGATCGTGCCAAGAAGACTATTACTTGGGCAGCAATTGGTTTAGTGATTACCATCGCCGCTTTCGTAATTAGCAACATTGTTACCGATTTAGCGACTAGTGCCTTCGGGAGTTAAACTCAATGGGTTTTCTTTCGGTCTCGCTGTTGGCGACGGCCGATGTGGCGGCTTCAACCGCCTCTATAGCATCGTTCGTTAATCCGATGGTGACTACATTAAGTGTGATTGCCTCCCTGATATTTACTGGATTTTTGGTAAACGGCGGCATTCAGATGATGACGAGTTCTGGTAATCCTGAAAAGTTGGATCACGCCAAAACTGTAATTCGAAATGCACTAATCGGACTAGTCGTGGTTTTAGCGGCAGCAACTTTTACGTCAATTTTAACAAATACCTACAAAAGTAGCGGTCAAACAACTACAACAATTATGCCCGTGATGGTACAGATTAAACCAGCTGAACCATCTGGCAGTTTAGTAGATGTTTTGATAGATGCTGTGACTGGACTGTTGAATAATATAATTCAAACAGCAGCTAAGCCATTCATTGATGCCTTGAGTTATTTCACTCACGCTACACCACTGATGGCAACAAATTCCAGTGTATTTAATTTGTGGTTAATCATATTAGCCATAGCTGACGGTCTATTTGTATTAGTTGTGATACTGCTAGGCTTTCATGTCATGAGTTTTGCAACTTTCGGTATGGAAGAGTTGGACTTTAGGCATCTAATACCACGGATAATTCTGGTGTTTTTGTTGATGAATAGTTCAATATTCATAATCGATGGGATTATAGGATTATCAAATGCCATGATAAACGCACTTCAAGCAGGATTTCCAACTGCCAGCGTTTGGGATAGTCTGTCAGTTGTTGCAGCCACTTCAAAGGATTTGAAGTTGGCAGCTCTATTAGTGTTTATTGTATTTATAGTTTTGACGGTTATCTTGTTAGTCTATTACGTAATGAGACTGGTTACTTTGTTTGTTGGTGCAGTACTGGCGCCAGTTGTTTTACTACTCTGGTTAATACCGAGTTTCAAAGATTTTGCGACGAATGCTTTCAAAACATACCTTACAGCCATTTTCGTCTTGTTTGTGCATGTCGTGATAATGGCGATGGCTTCGTCGATATTCCTCGGCATGATAATTGGTAATCCGAATCAAACCCTTGATCCAGTTATGTCGATGGTAGTTGGCGTAGCTACGATTTTAGCGCTACTTAAAACTCAAGGTATGATTGCGTCATTAATCTTTGCTGGCTCTGGGGCTCGAATGGCACGAAAACTAGGCGGACAATTTATGAATGGACTTGGCTATATTGGCGGCAAGATGAAGTCAGGTCAATCTGGTTCGACTGGCGGTCGTAGTTCATCTGGCTCAGTTAATACTGGTTCGGGTCATTCGGGCTCAAATAAAGGCGTCAAAGTAGAAAGGGTTCCAGCCAAATGAAAATAGCAATTGTACCAGCGCAAATTACTACTGTTGAAGATAAGGTTGCTGGCAATCTGAGTTTGACGCAACTGATAATATTAGTGCTGCCAGTTTTCGGGTCAGGATTATTCTATGCGGTTGCGCCACCTAGTTTTGGTGTTGCTATATATAAGTTGGCTATAATATTTTTGCTATTCCTGATGTTTGCTCCACTGGCGATTAAAGTTCGTGGGAATTTGTTAATTATTTGGATGATTATATTGATTAGATATAATATACGTCCACAATTCCATGTGTTCAATAAAAATAGTAACTATCTAAGAGATATAGATGTAGAGGCAAAATCGAAGACTACTAAAAAACCAATCGTCACTGCTAAACAGCCAGTTCGACTGCCAACCGCCGCAATTGATATCTCTGATAAAGCTCGGCTAGAAGCAATGATTGCCAATCCGAATGCCAAGTTGTCGTTTAAGATTAGTAAAAAAGGAGGTCTGGATGTCTATATTACGGAAGTCGAATAACAAAGCATCATCACGCCAGCAGATAGCAATAAAAGGCGTTCGCGATAGTGTGTTAATCCTGCCGGATAACCATTATCGAATGATTTTACGTATTTCATCTGTTAATTTTGAGCTAAAAAGCGAAGATGAACAGGATGCGATTATTGAAACCTACCAGAATTTTCTGAATTCGCTCGCCTGTCCGTTGCAGATAATTATTCGTGTTCGCGAGATGAACGTTGATAAATATCTAGAGGAGATTACGGGCGGTATTGATGGCGAAAGCCTTGAAGTCTATCGTCAACAAATGAAGTCATATGTTGAATTTGTGCAAAGTCTAATTACGACAAATAAAATTCTAACCCGACAATTCTATATTGTTGTGCCATATACGGCTCCTGATACTAATAACTTTTCTATCATCAAAGAACAGTTAAATATTAATGCTGATTTGGTAGCCAAAGGTCTGAGTCGTCTTGGTGTACGGGCTGCAATCTTGACCAGTCTTGAACTACTCGACTTATTCTACACATTCTATAACCCTGATAGCGCACGCAGACAACCGATAACCGATCAAACAATTCACCTACTTAAACAATCATTATTATAAGGAGTGAAACATGGCAATATTTACAAAATCGAAACGCAAGAAAAAATTAAAAGAACGTACTTTGAATTTTGGTATTCAAGACCCGATGGATATCATTTCGTATGCTGGCATGAAAGAGCAACCAGATTATCTAACAATTGACGAGCAATACTTTCGAACTTTGTTTATTTCGGGCTATCCTTTGACGGCTGCTTCGGGTTGGTTAAATAGTTTGATAAATTTTAGTCATAATGCCGATATTTCATACCATTTACATGAAGTAGATGCCCTGCAAGCCCTTCCAAAGCTACGTCGCAAAATAACAGAACTTGAATCAACCAAGAGGGCTATGATTCGTAGCGGTAAAATTGTTGGTAGTGAAATTACTGATCCGTTAGAATCAGCAACTGACCTGCGCGATAAGATTCAGCGTGGTCAAGAAAAGTTGTTTCAGATGTCGATTTATGTAACCCTCAGCGCACCATCCGTCACCGAACTTGATACCATTACAAAATTACTTGAAATGGAGCTTTCGGCCAGATTATTTTATACAAAAGTTGCTCGCTATCAACAAATTGAAGCATTGCAATCAGTTTTACCGCGCGGTGAAGATATATTAAATCAAAAAAGGAATCTGGACAGTTCGTCGGCAGCACTTACCTTTCCGTTAATGTCATCCGAACTTGTTCAAGAATCAGGCATATTATACGGCATCAATAAATCTAGTAACTCACTAGTGATACTTGATAGGTTTAGTTTAAATAATGCTAATAGCATCGTTTTTGCGCAATCAGGAAGCGGTAAAAGCTATGCTACAAAAGTTGAAATACTACGCCATTTGATGCAAGGCACTAAGGTTATTGTGATTGATCCTGAACGTGAATATAAACAATTATCCGAATCAGTCAGCGGTACATACATTAAACTCTCGGCTCGTTCACGCCAAAAAATTAATCCTTTTGATTTAGCAACTAATTCGTACACAGCTGACAGTTTATCTGAGCACGCCCAAGATTTGACAGAGATAATATCGCTAATGGCCGAAGGACTTGATGCTCGCGAAAAGGCCGCTGTTGATAAAGCAATTCTTGCAATTTATAACGGCCGATCGGACACACCACCTCTTTTGTCTGATCTTTATGATACCTTAAAGAAATTACGCCAAAAGTCGCTATGTGAGCGTCTTGAAAAATATATAACAGGGTCGTTAGCCACAGTATTTAACGCTCAAACAAATATCGAGCTTGATAATCGGCTGGTTATATTTGATATTAAAGACTTGCCAGAATCATTGCGTCAGATTATGATGTTGATTATTTCTCACTTTGTTCAAAATCAAGTAAAAGCCTTGCCACAAAAACGGTTATTAATTATTGATGAAGGTTGGATGTTGTTGCAGCATGAAGAAAGCGCACGCTTTGTAGCTGGACTTGTACGGCGAGCACGTAAATATTACTTAGGCGTATCGATTATATCTCAGCAGGCCAATGACTTTTTGAAAAATGAATATGGTCGAGCCATCGCATCGCAAAGTTCGCTTCGTATTCTAATGCGACAAGACACAACGACTATTAAAAATGTTGTATCAGAGTTTAATTTGAGTGAATATGAGCAAAACTTTCTACTAACTTGCGACAAGGGTGATGCAATTATAATTGCAGATCAAAATCATGTTGCAGTGAAGGTGGTAGCGTCTGATAAAGAACATCCACTGATAACAACTAACCCAGTTGAGGTTTATCGCCTATGATAAAACTGTCTACAATCAGAGTGGCAATCTCTTTCAGGAATGAACTGATGATAATATTCGGTACTTTGGCGTTTTTAATATTAATGCCAGTTATTGCCGTGGTTGTCATTGCTAATGCAGGAGTTTCGGCGGTATCAAGTGCTTTAGTATCTGTTAATCCGACAACTCAGGTTGTGAATATATATAATCCAACTGGCGGTCTAGTTACTCAATTATCATTATCTAGTACATGGCCTGTCGCTGGCGTTGTAACGTTAGAGTTTGGCGTTTCAAATTATCCATATCAGGTTAGTCACAGCGGTATAGATATTGCTGATGTTCGTGGTGTTATTGGTCAGCCAGTTACAACATTTGCCGAAGGGACTGTCAGTAAAGTCATGAATATCGATAACCAATATGGGCGTTATGTATTTATCGATCATGGCAATAATATAGTATCTGAATATTGGCATCTGTCATCGGCCAGTGTTATTGTCGGACAACATGTTGTTCCGGGTAATGTTATTGGGATGGAGGGTGAAACAGGTCTAGCGACTGGCCCGCACGTACATTTTCAAATTGATGTTTATGGCGTACCTGTTAATCCAAGGTCATTCATTATCGGCAACCCGCCGTTAGGATACTCAAATGGAAATTAATAAAGTTGCGAATATGATTGATAGTTCACTACCGATAATTTTGATCTTCTTAATATTGGCACTAGCCTGTGCAGCAATTACATATGTAGTCCATAAAATTAATTTGATTAAAAAGTATCAGGACGAAAAACGATATTATTTTGAAGTTATTCCACCAGCATCGGCAGCGATTCAGGCTCAAGCAACAAGTGAATTGTTTAAAGTTTTACATGGTATCAATAAATCCCGTACATACAAAGACAGAATAGGCGGTTATCATTCACGAATCTCACTAGAAATAGTCGCCACCAAACATGACGGTATTCGATATATTATCGGTACACCAATCGATATAGCTTCTGTTGTCGAGCAGGAATTCAGGTCTTACATCAATGACGCCAAAACAGCATCGGTCGATGATCCATATTCATCTATCTTGAACGATACAAATATACAGGCCATGGAGTATAAACTGAAGCGTCATTTTGCCTTGCCGCTGACGCCGAAAGATAGACTAGATAGCCACGATCCCCTCGCCTACTTAACTGGAAATATGACGGGTCTATCGAAAAACGAAACGATTATTTATCAGGTAATAATATTGCCTAGAGTCTTGCCTCAGGCTAAGTTGATTGCAAATAAAATA
>CAISVS010000048.1 GCA_903889015.1 uncultured bacterium
AAGGTTTAGAAAATGATATTTTTGCAAGAAATCATGTAATCGAGCCTACTGAAAGTTATGAATTGGCGGAATTCATGGGCTTAATGATAGGAGATGGTAGCGTTGGACCATATCAGATTTCGGTAACTTTAGATAATACAACTGATGTAGAATATGCTGATTATGTCGTAGCACTGACTCATTCGCTTTTTGGTATAATACCTCAAACTCGACGACGTATCAAAAGTAACTGCATTGTCATAGAAGTGTCGTCGATTAATCTCGTCACGTTTCTAGTTAGCAAGGGCCTTCCGTTGGGTAACAAGTTGCGAAATGGATTATGTATACCTGAGTGGATAAAGAAAAATAAATCATATTCAAAAGCCTGTTTAAGAGGATTATTTGATACCGATGGGTCTGTATTTCAAGAGGTTCATAGTGTAAAAGCGAAGAAATATTCGTATTGCAGGATGTCTTTCGTAAGCGCGTCGCCTGTTTTGCTGGGTGATATTCATTTAGTGTTAAATTGCCTAGATATCGCGTCAAAGATAAGGGGTAATAGGGCTGTATCAGTTGAACGATTTACAGAAATACAGAAATACTTTATGATAGTTGGTAGTAGTAACCCTAAACACAAGCGCAGGTTTATTAGCTTTGGAGGGGTCGGATAGTGGTTTATTCCAGCGGTCTTGAAAACCGCCAAGCCGAAAGGCTTCGGGAGTTCGAATCTCCCCCCCTCCGCCAAATTAAAAATATGACCCATGTGGTCATATTTTTAATTTGCCACCATTCTATTGACGCTGTTGGAGTTTTAATCTAATTTTGTTCTGGACTTCAGAAATATGAAGATAGTTTTCTAACATTCCATAAGCTAGTAACAGGTATGCCGCTATCCAAAGAAGGTCGATGTACGTGTAGGGTTTGAGATCCTGTGAGTATTGGTCCCAGTACATCGTAAAATATAATATATCCCCGATTAGTAACATAAAGAAACCTAAGGCTATGGTTTTCCAAAATCTTGCCAACTTACCACCTCCGTACTCTCTGGCTACTAAAATTGTTAGCATTGAAGCGATGACTATAATCAAATCGCCCACCCCATAGCCTATATTCACGATATTTGTTAAAAGATCTACAGTCGAATCATAGGCTTGGTATACCCCAAAATACGCTACCCAAACTGTGAGGATAAGGGATATCGACAGCACTATAGCTAAAAGCGATTTTTTGGCCTGCTTTAACTTGACTTCTGCTGCAATGAAGCCTTGATAGACTCCGGCACCAAAAACTGGGTACGCTAGCAGAAAGAAAAAATCGGATATCTGAGGGTCCATGGTGGGTGGTGTGATGAAATTATCTGATATATAACCGATAAATTCAGCTATTCCCCAACATAATAGCCCGCCGATTATTAAAAGCATCGCTCGGCCATTAGCATTATTGAATCTATATATTCTTGAGACGTACATTCCAATCAGGGCGGCTGCGACTGGAAAAATCATAAATAATGTGCAAATCGGAAGTGTCTGTGTCTTCAGGTTCAATACGTAGACCGCTAAAGCAACGAGGAAACTAGCTATGAATATAATTGGTCGGATTTTCATGAGGCAATGTTTTTCATAATTTTATTAATTTCAGTTTTAGCTTTTTCTTCGCCCACATAATCAATCATTATTTCGCTAATTGATATTGTTATGACGCTGTCTGGCTCGCCTGAAAAAAATTGACCGTATACTTCAGCTGTACTTTCACCGAAATACTTTGAAATAAGATTCAAAGCTGCTGTTTGTAAGTTTGATGCTTGTTCCATGGCTCTATATTATATCTAACATGTAAGAATAAGCAAATTACCTGTCCTGATTCCCTAAATTCTATAACCAAACGCAACTTCACTCAAGTTTAACGCTTTATCCTGGTTTTTAGCAAGCCAAGTATAGACTTCAAGTGGCGTATGCCACTTGAGTCTTTTCCTTGGCGTGTTGTTTAGCTCTGAGGCAATGTTATCTAATT
>CAISVS010000049.1 GCA_903889015.1 uncultured bacterium
AACGGCTGATAGTGCGTGAGTTAGATTTTCTTGGGTGACTGTTAGTTCCATTGTTATTACCTTTCTTTAATTTATCTTTTTAGTTCTAATAATAGGTGCTGTGGATTGTGAGTAAAACTTTTATGCAACAGATGAAATATTTGTTTTACGTATGTGGATATAGTGGTGTAAAAGTGGGGTTGAATTGGTGTGGTAGATTGGGCTTTTACTATGTCTGATGGTGTATTTGATAGTGTAAGTGGGTTTTTGGTGGATAGGTTTACTATGGTTGTACCGCTAATTAATCGCTGGTTGTTCACATATTTTACACACCTGATTAGTAGGGAATTAAGCATAAAGTTTCTCCCTAATTGATGCAACTTGTTCGCGAATTAGAAAATCTAGTTTGATGGCTTTTTCGATTTTTTCAATTGAATGGATAGCAGTAGTATGGTCTTTGCGGCCTAATTCATTGGCTATTTTAGGAAAACTTAAATGTAGTTCACTACGAAGCAGATACATAGCAATTTGGCGTGGTACAACAATATATTTATCACGTTTTTCGCTGCAGATTTCACTTACCTCTAATTGGAAGTGTTTGGCAGTGCGATCAATAATTTGTTTACTAGATATATGTTGTGGACGTGAATGACGAATATTACCCAATAATCCCTCAGCGGTAGTAATATCTGGATCAACACCACGCATTTCGGCGTAGGCCAACAAGCGATTTAGGGCGCCTTCAAGTTCGCGAATATTAGTTTTAATATTAGTTGCCAGGTATTCAACCGTATCTTGACCAAGTGTGACACCTGAAAGTGAGGCTTTAATACTTAAAATTGCGCAACGAGTTTCAAAGTCGGGCAACTGAATATCAATTGTCATACCCATTTCAAATCGACTACGCAGACGTTCGGTTAGGGTTGGAATACTTTTTGGTGGCTTGTCTGAGCTAATAATAATCTGTTTATTGTTTTGGTGTAGGTGGTTAAAGGTATGGAAAAATTCTTCTTGAGTTTTTTCTTTGCCAGCAATAAACTGCATATCATCGACAATTAATACGTCAACATCACGATATTTATCTGAAAAACCTTTTTTCTTGAACCTGACATAATCTAAAAACTCTTTAACGAAAGTTTCCGAACTAATGTAGGTTACTTTTTTCTTGGGGTTGTTGCGTAAAATTTCATTACCAATCGCTTGCATAAGGTGAGTTTTACCAAGGCCGACGCCACCATATAAATAGATTGGGTTGTATTTTACCCCAGGGTTAGCAGCCACGGCACGACTAGCTGTATATGCTAGGTCATTACTTGAACCGACGATAAAGTTGTCAAATGTATATCTAGGGTTAAGTCCGCCAATGGCATTAGGAGTGGCTTGTGTTTGAGTGTTAGTAGTAGCTCTGGATATTAAGTCATCCGCCGAAGTTACTGTTTGCTGGTTAGTATTAACTGTTGTCTCACGATTAGACCTTGAGTTACGGTTAGTTGTAGTGATGATGTAGTTGATTTGTTTTGGGATGATGTTGTTTTTTGCCAAGGTTGTTTTGATTAAATCGTTATATTTAACCTCGAATTGTTTTTTAGCAAAGATGTTTGGGACAGAGATGATTATACCGGCGTCGTTTTGATCGACAAGCTCGGTATTTTTAAACCAGGTTGTGAACGTGGCATGCGGAACCGTCAATTCGATTTCGCCAAGCACACTTTGCCACAACGCATGATGCATATTCTGCAACCCCTCTCATTAAACATACTTTATTACTTTTAAGTATACCGAAGCTGATAGTTTTCCACAACCTAAAAATTATATTCATAAGTGTAGGTCGATATAGGGGTGTCATTTATACACAATTACCAACCACCTCAGTTAAAGTGTGGAGAAGTTGACGTCTTTTGGGGATAACTTTTATATACTAAGAAATTAAATATGATTTTTTTCAAATAACACCTTGCTAAAAGGTGGGCTTTTGGGTATACTGTTACAGATATGTCAACAAAACGAACGTTCCAACCCCACACTCGTCACCGCGCTCGCACACACGGATTCCGTGCTCGCGTTGCAACAAAAGCTGGTCGCGCTGTCATCAAACGACGCCGCATTAAAGGCCGAGCTAAGTTGACGGCTTAACGATAAAACACTGCAGGAAACTGCAGTGTTTTTAAAATATACAAATACTCAAAACCCAATCGCGGGTGACGTTCGGTGGGGCAACCCCAATATTGTTTTGTCTTGTAATCAAGCAAAAAATATTAGGGGTGAACCGAACGGCAGGACCCGAGGGGGTTTTGATGTTGTGGTTATTCAAGGTATAATACAAGTCAACTATGATTCCATTTAATAACCGATTTCACGGCCACAACAGTTTGCGCTTTGTTTACAACAACGGCCAGGCTGTTCGTTCGCATTCGGTTATTATTAAATTCACAACTAACCCTCACCGCAAAAGGTCACGCATTGCAGTTGTTGTCAGTAAAAAAGTCTTAAAAAGCGCCGTCAAACGCAATCGAATTCGCCGACGCATCTATGAATATATCCGTCTTAAATTACCCCATATTACCAACGTCTATGACATTGTATTGATCGTCACTTCTAGTGAATTATTAACAGTTACTCACAAAGAAATAACTAACCAACTAGACCAACTTTTCACTCAAGCGAATATCAAATAAAAACATGCACAGATTAACACCTCTCAAGGACGGTGCTCTAGAAGTGTTAATTGTTGCACAAAAATAACACACCAATCAAG
>CAISVS010000050.1 GCA_903889015.1 uncultured bacterium
ATTATTACCAATCCGTACAATATTCCGTTTCGGATTATTATCATATACGCAAATCGGTAGCTTAATAGGTCTCGTATTAATTTATTTACTGTTGGCTGAGGTTATGAAGAAAAAATTTTACGCTAGCAAAAAGTAACTACATGTTTTTAAAAACAGCTTCAAATTTAGCTCGGTCAAAACCAAGAATTTTTTCCATTTTATTATCACCATATTCGACGGTACTAAATGGGACGCCCATTTGACCACTAATTCTAACCATATCTTGGGCAGCAATTGGGTTTTGATCGACGTTATAATTTGTATATTCAATTGATTTTTCGTCCAACCAGCGTTTCAACATAACGCAATATGGGCAACGTTCGGTGCTGTAAATTGTAATCTTCATAATATTATTTTCTCCTTTTACTTAATAATTCCACCCAGTGACTGAACGTGGGTGATGGCACCTAAGTCGGTGACTTTATAGCCAGCTGCCTTTAAAATTGTCGTGGCTTGACCCGATCGATTGCCACTGTGACAATAGACATAAATTGTTTTGTCTTTGGAAATATTTGGCATTGTGCCTGATTGCATGTCTTGTAGTGATAAATTGATGGCGCCGTCGATATGGCTGGTGTTGTATTCATCGGCTGTTCGGACGTCAATTAATTGAGCGCCACTTTTTATGTCAGTTTGAATGGTCTGAATTGTCATTGTTGGTACTGTGGTTTTAGTGCTGTTACTTTGAGCGACAAATAACATGCCACCAACTCCTAGGATTATCGCCAAGCTGATTATTAACGGTTTCATTTTTTATATCCTTTCGTACATTTTTTGCAAGCGCCAGTAACTAATAATTGACCTGAAATACTACAGCCATCGATTGTCGATTCTAAAATTGGAATAATTTTGTCTTTGATGTCAGTATCATGTAATCGGCCGCAGACTGAGCATTGAAAGTGGTCATGAGGTTTGATATTGGCATCATATCTCATTGATCCACTATTGTCGGTTGGAGCAATGGCAATTTTGCCGCGTGATGCTAGACGGGCGGTAGCGCGGTGTACCGTAGTTGCGCTGAGGTCAGGGTAGGTTAGTTGCAAATTATTTAATAGCTCGGCATTTGTCGCATGCCCAAGAAAATGAAGAGTTTCCTCAATTGATTGGCAATATTTTGTTTGTCTCTCAGTTGTTGATGTGACGTTCATAAATATAATTATATATAATATTATTGCTAATGTAAACTATTTACATTAAAATAGTATCAAAGATAAATAAAATTGGAGTTATATGAGCAGAGTTATTATTGATGTACGTGAACCATTTGAATTTGCAACTGGACATGTCAAAGGTGCAATTAACATTCCGCCGTCAAAGTTAATGGCGGGGGATAAAAGACTAAACGATATTCCCAAAGACGCTGAAATTATTTTGTATTGTCGTTCAGGTAGTCGATCGGGTGTTAGCGCGCACATCATGAAATCGATGGGCTACACTAATATCACAAATGGTATCAACAAAGATCAAGTTCGCGCCAGATACGGGCTTTAGGTTGCGATAATTTAACGGTCACGATATAATAATTGACAGTACATTAAATTAATCAGTATCCAGAGTGCAGCGAGAGAACTAGCTTTATGACCTGCCGGCAACCATTCGTAATCAAACGAAAGCGGTGCCAATTCTAGCCCATATGGGAAAGATAATTGAAGGCATAAAACTCCTTTTATCTTGACCAAGGGTGTCGAGATACTAAAAAGGAGTTATTTTTATGTCAAATTTTAGAACCGCCGAAAGCGTATCACCAAAGCACCCTGACAAGATTTGTGATCAGATATCTGATGCGATTTTGGATGCGCATTTAGCTCAAGACCCTAATGCCAGGGTTGGCGTTGATGTGGCGGGTGGGCATGGTATTGTTTTTGTTACTGGTGAAGTTACATCACTGGCCAAAAATATTGATGTCACGGCAATTGTTAAACGTTTAGCGGGCGAAGTTGAAGTCATTGAGCATATTGCGGCTCAGAGTCCTGAAATTGCTCAGGGCGTTGATATTGGTGGTGCTGGCGACCAAGGTATTATGGTTGGTTATGCTTGTAATGAAACGCCAGAATTATTACCGCTCGAAACCGTATTGTCACGTCGTTTGAATCAGTATATTTATAAAAAATGGCCATTTGATGGCAAAACCCAAGTTACATTAGAGGGTGATAAAATTGCTAGTATTGTTGCAAGTTTTCAAAATGCCGAAAAGTCAGAACTTTTGGCTGAAGTTAAAAATTGGTTAATAAACGAGCCTTTGGCTAAATATGATGAAGTTGAATATCATATTAATCCAGCTGGTGACTGGCAGATTGGTGGTTTTGCGGCCGATGCAGGACTGACTGGGCGCAAATTGATTGTTGATAATTATGGACCACGCATTCCAATCGGTGGTGGGGCATTTAGTGGCAAGGATCCAAGTAAGGTTGACCGATCGGCAGCCTATATTGCTCGTAAAATCGCAGTTGATTACTTGAAAAAGCGTAATGCTACCGAAGTATTTGTACGTTTGGCGTATGCCATTGGTTACGCTCAACCACTTGAGGCCTCGGTCATTATCGATGGCGTTCAAGAAGAAGTTGAAGGTTATGATTTGACGCCAAACGGGATCATTAAGTCACTTGATTTAAAGAAACCAATTTATGAAGAAACTGCTCGTTGGGGCCACTTTGGACACACTGGTTTTAGCTGGGAATGATTAGTTTAACTCGTAAGTTACGCTGACGCTGAATCCGTAATCATTTAGACCTGGTTGAATCGAATATGATGAACTAGTGCCTGAACCACTGGCTGAATCGATTGACGA
>CAISVS010000051.1 GCA_903889015.1 uncultured bacterium
ATGGACGGCAGTTACAGCTCTTGGCACATTATCACCAAACGTCTTTCCGTCTGGCACTGGCCTAACTGGCGCTAGTACTTGGAATTCGTCTAAAGGTATTGGCCAAATATACAGTAATGCTGACGAGACAGCCCTGCGTGGCTTCTTCCGGGGCGGCTATTGGGGCTATGGCAGCTACGCTGGCGTGTTGGCGCTGAATTTGTACAACGCCCCCAGCAACTCGGGCGCGAGCCTCGGGTTCCGTGTGTCTCGGTGATACAGACCTTTACTCTTAACTCTTGAACTCTTATCTCTTATGGTCTTTCTTCTTGAGATTTAGGGCGGCTTGTCCGCCCTGTGATTTTGTAATTTTTGATACGATTTAATAAAAAAGGATAGCCATGAAAAAAGAATTCGTTATTTATACAAAAATGCTGGAAGTCGTATTATGGCTGTTTGAAAAGGTTAATACCTTTCCCAAAAAACAGCGTTTTGTGTTGGGTCAGCAAATCGAAAATAGCGCCTTGATGTGTTTGCGTTACATCATCGAAGCCAATAATGTTGGTAACAATCGAATATAGTTAAAAAATATTAGGCTGTGCGTTTTTCAAGTTTGAGGATACGAATTTCGTGATTGTCGATAGTGTCGGCTTGACGACGAATGGCTTTATTTTGTAATTCCTGAACTTCGCCAATGGCGTTCAGAATTTCGTTTTGCACAACATCATTTTCGTCGAAACGAGTATTAATTCTTGTCTCTAGGCTGGCGATTTCTTCACGAACACTGGCGATTTCTTCACGAACACTGGCAACTTCTTCACGAACACTATTAATTTTTTCATCAACACCATCAATTCTTTCATTGACACCACTAATTTCTTGACGAACAGTTGTCGTAATAAATTGTTTTAGGTCTTTTAGTGCTTCTTCGTTCATAATCACATTCTATTGTGAACCATGTTAATCCAGCCGTCAAGAACATTAGCGCTTATACTTTATCAAACAAAGCCTAAATTCCAATAGCCATCTATATGTTATAATTAACCAATATGGCGACACTACAAGATTTTCGTGACGAACGACTACGTAAACTACAAAACCTAAAAGATTTAGGCGTTAATCCTTATCCTGCCGAGACTCATCGGACTCACAAGATTGCCGAAATTATAACTCAATTTGATAATTTGCAGGGCCAAGTGGCAACGATTGCCGGTCGTATTGTTGGTATTCGAAAATTTGGTAAAATTGCATTTATTGTTGTCAAAGATTACAGCGGTCAAGTTCAATTATTTTTGAAATCTGATACTTTGTTAGGTTTGGATGCAGCCAACAGTCAAATTGGCATCGCTGAATTGCCACTGCTGGACACTGGTGATTTTATTGAAGCGACTGGCAAGATTATTAAAAGCCAAACTGGCGAAATATCAGTCGAGGCCACGAATTTACGCATTTTGACAAAGTCACTTCGTCCAATGCCAAGCGCGACCGAAGGTTTTACGAATAAAGAAGAACGCATGCGTCGTCGTTATGTTGATATGAATGTTAATCAGGATGTTCGTGATCGATTTGTCAGGCGATCAGAATTTTGGAAGGCAACTCGTGAATATTTGAATCAACACGAATTTGTCGAGATTAACGTACCTGTAATCGAACATACAACTGGTGGGGCAGATGCCAACCCATTTATGACTCATATGGACGCCTTGGACCAAGATTTTTATTTGCGCATTAGTCACGAGTTGCCATTAAAACGGCTAATTGGTGCTGGTTTTGAAAAAGTTTACGATATCGGACCACGTTTCCGCAACGAAAATTACAGCGACGAACATTTACCTGAGCACGTTGCCATGGAATGGTACTGGGCCTATGCTAACTGGCAAGACGGCATGAAATTTATGGAAGACATGTATAAATTTGTGCTAGAAAAAGCTTTCGGCAAATTACAGTTCCAATTAAACGGCAAAGATGTCGATATGAGTAAAACTTGGGAAGTTTGGGATTACGAAACTGTGATTCGCGAACGATACAATATTGATGTTTACAACAGCAGTCTGGATGAAGTTAAAAAAGCATTGGCTGACAATAAATTAGAAGTCGAACAGACCGAAAATCGTGCCCGTGGTATCGACAAATTATGGAAAAATATTCGTCGCGATGTTGCTGGTCCTGTTTGGTTGATTAATACGCCAAAATTCATCAGTCCACTTGCCAAAAGTAATCCAGGAAACGAACAAACTGTTCAACGATTTCAGCCGATTATTGCTGGGTCCGAATTGGGCAATGGTTTTTCAGAACTTAACGACCCAATTGATCAGTTGAATCGCTTTGTCGAACAACAAGGCATGCGCGAAGCCGGTGATGATGAAGCCATGATGTTGGACATCGACTTTGTTGAAATGTTGGAATACGGCATGCCACCTGCATGTGGTTACGGATTTAGTGAACGTGTATTTTGGATATTTGAAGGTGTGACCGCCCGTGAAGGCGTACCGTTCCCTCAACTAAGGGCTGAAATCGACAATACGACTCGTGAAATTTATCCTGATATAAAATTAGGCTAGAGTTTCGCTCTTCAAGGCCTTAACTTGAAAAATTTGCTATACTAATAATATGAAACGATTTATTTTGGGGCTAATCGCGGTAGTTTTAATATCGGTACTTAATATAAATCTAACTTATGCTGACACCAGTGATTTTATTATTACTGATTTTCAGGCTGATTATTATCTGGATCGTGATAGTAGTGGCCATTCGACGCTAAAAACTATCGAAAAAATTACAGCGCAGTTTCCTGATTATGATCAAAACCACGGGATTGAACGGGCGATAGTTGCTAACTACGATGGTCATACGACTAAACTAAATATCGAATCAGTCACAGACCAAAAT
>CAISVS010000052.1 GCA_903889015.1 uncultured bacterium
AATTAGGGGGAGTATGGAACGAAGCAATACTGAACGAGTTGATGATGGGCAATCGCCTAGCGGGGCTTCTGTGCCTCAGTCAAGAAAATATAGCAATAAAAGAATTATTTCAATAATTAAAAAAACTTGGTATATTATTTTATTAGTTATTCTTGCTGTCGCGGGTTTAATTTTTTGGCGGGTTAATATTTCAAATCAAAATAGCGCCTGGGATCGCGCCACGGCTTATTTTGCTAAGGCGGATTATGATAATGTCGCCAAAGAGATTGATGGGTTGCCTGTCCCTGATGATGCTGCTAGGTTGAAGGTCTATGCTCAAACTATGCTTGCAAAACGTAATTTAGACAAGGCTTTGCCAGCTTATGAAAAGTTATATGCGTCCACTAAAGAACCTAGCTACAAGATTATATTGGGTAATATTTATAATGAACAGAAAAATTACGATAAAGCCATTACTGCCTACAAAGAGGTAATTACAGATAACCCCGGCAGTGTTCAGGCTTACGTTAATTTAGCAATTCTTTATAAACTTCAAAACAAAATTGCTGAAGCTACAACCGTAGCCAACGATGCTGTTAAAAAGAACCCTTCCAATGTAACCTTATTAGAACTGAAAGTTTCAATGTTGATGGAAGATAAAACGACAGACGATTACAAGACGGCTGTAAAAGATTTAACAGCCTTAAACCCACAAGATCCATTGCTTGACTCATTAAAATAGATAGCTTCACTAGTGTATTAAACCAGAACGGTTGAAAATTAATGAAAATAAAGAACAACATAAAAAATATTAGGATAATACCAGCAATCAGTTTGGTTGTTGGTGTTGTTCTTTTAGCTTTTGGTGTTTTTTATGCGCCGACAATCGTTAATGCTTATTCGGCTAACGGTCAGAATGCTTTTAACGCTGTTGGCCAAACGCTTACATCCGGACTGGTCAATTACACATCATCAACTCCAAACAACCCAATGAACGTTGGTATGCAAAAGCCATCTGGGGCTACGATTGATGCCACTCGTCACAAAGCCTTCGTTGTTGACTCGGATAATAACCGCGTGTTGGTTTATGATTTGGATAGCAGTAATGTCTTTGTTGATTATCAGGCTGATTATGTTATTGGCCAACCGAACTTTTCACAAACAACACCAAACCGAGGCGCTGCTAATCCTGCCGCCAATTCGTTGGACAATCCAACCAAGATCTATGTTCATAAAACAACTGGTGATGTTTATATAACAGATACGGGTAATAACCGTGTGCTTGTTTATAGTGCGATTACAGCCAGTGACCCAAATGCAACTTATGTTATTGGAGCGGCTGATTTTACTAGTAAAAATACTAGTGGCGTGGTGTCGTCTAGTAAAATGTTGTCACCAAACGGAATAGTCGCCAACGGTGATGGTGCCAGCTTTAAATTGTTTGTAACAGACAAAGATTTTAACCGTGTTATGGTCTTTGGCCAGATAACAGGCAGTGGGCAAAGCGCTACGGCTATTTTAGGTCAAGCAGATACCATTAGTTCTAGCGCCGCATTGTCTCAAGGCGGCTTGGCTGGACCATCAGGCGTTGCAACTGATGGAACAAACGTATATGTGGCTGATACTAATAACAGTCGCGTGATGATTTGGGCTATCGGTGCAACAACTGGCCAAAATGCTATCAGAGTTTTGGGACAGACTTGGTTTTATTCAAACGGTGAGGCGACGACTTCCTCGGGTATGAAACGCCCTCAAGACGTATATTATGCCAGCAATGGGTATTTGTTTGTGGCTGATACGGATAATCACCGTGTAAATGTTTGGTCAAATGCGGTGACGACAAGTGGACAGGCGGCAAATTATGTTATTGGTCAAACAAGTTTTACCGCTGGTGGTAGTGGTACAACTCCATCTAATTTATATTATCCGTCGGCTGTCGGTGGTGATAACGGTACAATATTAATTGCTGATACTGAAAATAATCGCGTTGTCTCATATTCAACGTCAATATCAAGTAACGGTCAGTCGGCTATTTTCGCGCTGGGACAACTTTCAGGTGGTACGGATGTTGATTTTTACGGCAATACAATTAACAACCCTCAAGAAAAAGGTTTTAATAACCCTAAAGGTATAGCGGTTGATAGTGTGAACCATAGAATGTTTATCAGTGACGCTAACAATAACCGTGTGTTAGTTTTCAACTTGGATGTATCAAATAACTTGCTTGATTTAAATGCTGATTATGTCATCGGTCAGCAGACTTTTTCAGTCACATCGCCAAACCAGGGCAGTACAGCTGGACAGGCGACATTAAATAGCCCAACTGGATTGTTTTACGACAGTGTTAATCAGCGACTTTACATTAGTGACACTGGTAATAACCGTGTTTTGATTTATACCTCGGCTATTAGCGCTAATGGGCAATTGGCGAATTTAGTTTTAGGGCAATCGAATTTTACTAATACAAATGCTTCAGCAACACGTTCGACTTTCTCATCACCTGAAAGCGTCACAGTAAATACCAGTAATAATTATGTTGCTGTTGCTGATCGAAATAATAATAGGGTCATGGTTTGGTCGTCAAAACCGACTTCGAACGGGCAATTGGCAAATTATGTATTGGGCCAATCTAGTTTTACGGCATCAGTGTATGGTGCGACTAACCATAATTTAAGGACGCCTCGAGGTGTCAGTTTTGATATTACGACTGGATATTTGTACGTTGCAGACAGTGACAATAATCGTGCGTTAGTTTGGACGAGTGCTATTACAGCAAGTAATCAAGTAGCAAACCGCGTGATTGGACAGGCGAATATGACAACTTCAACGGCGCAAACAACCAGCAGCCAGTCACTTAAACAGCCAACTGCAATTATATCTGGATCAACAAGTGGTGTAGTCTACATTGTTGATAAAGGTTCCAATCGAGTTTTGATATATAAATCTGTTATTTCAGGTGACAACCAAGCGGCAGATTTGGTTGTTGGTCAATCATCGATGACAACAAGTGGTGCTGGTATATCACAAAGTACATTAGCAAATCCTTCATCGGTGGCAGTTGATGAAACTTCTGGCTATGTCTATGTGGTTGATACGGATAACAACCGTGTAATGCTATATTCCAACTCAGGCCCAGCAAAACCGACAACGGCTAGTCCAACGAGTGGACAAACTGGTGTTAGTAGCACACCAACCTTTACAATGTCATCCAGCGATCCTGATGGGGATGCTTTGCAATATTCAGTTCAGATTGCTCGTGATGCTGCCTTTACGGTTGGGGTGTCGACGTTTAATCAAAACAGTTCTAGTATCGGCTGGAGTGGCCAAAATATCGGTAATACTTATGGATTGGGTGCGGTCGGAACATTTGCTTTACAGCCTGCCGACATTTTAACTGCTAACACGACTTATTATTGGCGCGTTCAGTCGTATGATGTTTACGGTTCAAGGACTTGGAGCACATACAGTAACGTTGCATCATTTACAACAGCTCCACCTTATGCTATTACGGTATTAACAACAACTCAGACGATTGTGGCTGGTCAGGTTTCAACTGTTATCCAAGTCGGACTGACAGACGCCAGCAGTAATGCGGTTCGATCTAGTACTTCGACGCGTATTTATTTAACGAAAAGTTCTAGTACCGGATCATTTTCAGCCTTAAGTTCGCCATTCAATAGTGTGACCTATGTTGATTTGCCAGCTAATACGGCGTCGGTAAATTTTTATTACAAAGATAATACTGTTGGCAATCCAACTATCACTATTTCAGATCATACTCCGCCAGATGGTTCGACGGG
>CAISVS010000053.1 GCA_903889015.1 uncultured bacterium
TATATGTGCACGATCATAAAAATGATTCGCAACAGTCCCAGTACCCGCAAATATATCCGCAAATGAACTAAACTGAATATTTTCTTCTTGAATTATATTGTCAATAAATTCAAGGAGTTTTGTCTTTGATCCAAGATAACGCCTTTGATTTATGCGGAATGATTTATTTCCAAAGTATGCATCGTCCATATATTACCAGCATAACCTATTACGTTTATGCTGACAATATATTTACTAAAAAATATTAAATTAAATTGCGTTATAAAACCCTAAATTCGCCGTACCGTAATTACGGCTATCAGTTAACAACAAACCGTCAAAGTCTGGCACAGTTGTTTTTTCAGGAAATGATAACACTAATAATCCATCAGATTTCAATAATCCGCCTAGTTTTTTTACGACATTAAATTGCATATCATTATATGGCGGGTCGACAAAGATAACGTCGAATTTTTTATCTTGATTTTTATCTATCCAAGTAGCGGCGCCAATTTGAATCGATTGGACAGATTGTCCAACACCTAAGGTTGCAATATTTTCAGCCAATATTCGACTGGCAACTCGATCACGTTCGATAAATATAGCCGACTTAGCACCACGGCTAATCGATTCAAGGCCTAATGACCCAGTACCGGCAAAAATATCCAAAACTTCGGCGCCATTCAAACGGCTGTTGATAATATTAAACAACGACCCACGAACTCGGTCGCCCATTGGATGAGTCAAATCGCCATCGGGCGCAGCAATTGTTCGACCGCCAAATTTACCAGAAATAATACGTAAATTCACTTTATTTTTCTTCCGCCGATAATAATACCGCTTGATACCAAGCCAAAATAACCGTCTTAATAATTACTGGCATCAATGTTTTCTTGGTTTTTATCGCCAGTTTTCTGGTCCAACCCGTTCGTCCATATTCATCATATAGTTTCATGGCATATACTTTTTGAACTGATTGTAAAAACGTAGCTTCAAAACCAATTAATCGCATCCTTTTAATATCAGCAGTGGTTGGATATGATTTTTCAAATTTATCAGGCGCAATAATTGTCGCAACACCCCATTCAAACATGAAATGTGACGTAAAAATACCACCCTTCCCCCAATATTCCCAGTTTTTCGACAAAGTATCACGGCGATTAATGCCACGGATGATGTTTTTATCCATCACCGTCAATCGTTCGTGACGTGATTTGCCCCACAATTCTTCGATTTTATCACCTAGTGGATAGTGATGTGGTGGCGTCAGACCATCAACTACGGCGTGCGCCAGCCAAGCAGCCTCAAACGACGCTCTAGAATTATTTTTATCACGCAAAGCCTGCGCCAAATTAGTAATATGGTCATTAATCATGATGATCAAGCCTAAATCGTCTGGCGACGTTGGATCAATAAAGTGCCACGGTTCATCAACCGATGAGCTTTTACGTTTTAGCCCATCAGGACCGTTTTTGCCTTCAAAATGCAAAATTTGTTTGATTGTCGGAAAATCAACCGACTTTGTAATAAATTTATTAAGATGTTGACGTGCAACACGATCGATTTTTTGGTGAACGCCTACTATTTTACCTGAACCGTGGCGAAGGGTTGTGCCTGCATACATAATGTTTAACTTTTACCTTCAGAACTGTTGAATATTGTTTGTTAATTTAATGTGGTTAGACGCTGATAATATTGTACCTGCGTAGCTAATTGTTTATATTGTAACATATTTTGGCCACTTTCGGCGAATGCCTTAGCTTGTTTTTGCGCTCGTGTAATCAGTTTTGTATCAGCCAAGGTTGCGATTTGCAGATTCAACGCACCATGTTGCGCTCGACCATAAATTTCACCCGGACCCCTTAACTTCAAATCAACTTCGGCCAAATAAAAACCATCGTTACTTTTTTCAATTTCACGCAATCGCTGCGATGGCTTGGCGCTGGTGCCGTTAATCAGATAACAATAGCTTTGGTGGACACTACGGCCAACTCGACCACGTAATTGGTGCAGTTGCGACAAACCAAAGCGGTCAGCATTTTCAATAACAATTACCGTAGCATTTGGTACGTCAACACCAACTTCGACAACTGTCGTACTGACCAAAATATCAAATTCGCCACGACTAAATTTTTGCATAACTTCGTCTTTGTCGGCTGGTTTTAATTTGCCATGCAATAATCCAATTTGTCGATGTTTAAAGATAGAATTTTGTAATTTTACATATTCGGCTTGCACACTTTTGATGTCATTTTCGGGATTGTCTTCGATTAAACTGCAAATAACGTAAGCTTGGCGTCCAGCGGCGATTTCGGCATCAACTTGTGCGTACAATTGTGCCCGACTGTTGGGTGACCAAATTTTAGTGGCGATCGGTTTGCGACCAGATGGTAGTTCGTTCAATATACTAATATCCAGTTCACCATAAACCGTCAGCGCCAAACTACGCGGAATCGGAGTCGCCGTCATCGCCAACATATGAGGCATAAATTCAGATTTATCCAACAATAATTGACGTTGTTTAACACCAAAACGATGTTGTTCGTCAATCACCACAAAACCGAGTTTATGAAATTTAACAGTTTCTTGAATCAAGGCGTGTGTACCAACAACAACCTGAACCGCACCATTGGCAATTTGTTCGTACAATGTTTTACGGGCCACACCTTTGACACTGCCAGTTAGCAAACCAACGGTTATTCCTAGCGGTTGCAGTAGCTTACTGAGCGTCTCGGCGTGCTGTGAGGCCAATATCTCGGTCGGAGCCATAATTGCCGTCTGAAAGCCAAAATGTGCCACTTGGCAAGCAACCAGGCCTGCAACGACAGTTTTGCCCGACCCAACATCACCTTGCAACA
>CAISVS010000054.1 GCA_903889015.1 uncultured bacterium
CAGTTCAAAATATCCGGTCGCATGATAAATTTGTCTTAAAATTATCCCCAACTACGACGGTTATTACTGGCAGTAACGGCAGTGGTAAAACGTCGTTAGTTGAAGCGATTTATATTTCATTGCAAGGCACTTCATTCAAAGGCAGCGACAGTGAAGTCTTGCGTCATAATTCACCTTGGTGGCGAATTGATGTTGAATTTGACGATTATATTAAACGCACAACTACATTCGACCCCAGTTTAATATCAGGCCGCAAAAAAATTACCGTTGATGATAAAGTTATGTATCGCCTGCCGGCTAAATTTAAGCACCCAGTGGTTTTGTTTGAGCCTGATGATTTGCGATTATTGCATGGATCGCCAACTCGCCGCCGTCAGTTTATCGATCGATTTATCAGCCAACTTGATCCGCTTTATTCGACGATTTTACATAAATACGAGCGGGCGTTAAAACAGCGCAACAATTTATTAAAACAACAATACACAACGTCGGATGAATTGTTTGCTTGGAATGTGACCTTAAGTGAATACGGCGCCTATATTATTGAAAAGCGAATCGCGTTTATTGAACGAATCAATAGTCAACTAAACGACGCCTATAATATTATCGCCAAAACCAACGACGTTGTGACGGTTCATTATTCGCACACGTATATTGGTGATATCAAACAAAAATTATTAAATGAGCTAACGAGTCACAGTGAGCGCGACGCCATTATTGGCTTTACCAGTATCGGCCCACATCGTCATGACGTAGTTTTCCAGTTTAATTACTCACCCGCCTTGGCGGTCATCTCACGCGGCGAGGTGCGTACAATTGTACTGGCGTTGAAGTTTTTGGAAGTTGATATTATCGAACAAATTACAAATATTAAACCAATTATATTATTGGATGACGTTTTTTCGGAACTGGACGACAATCGCCAAAAATATCTGATGGATAGTCAAAAAGGTCAAATAATAATAACATCCGCACATACACCAGAGGTTATTAAGGATTATTATTCGGTAAAGTTGTAATTATTCTTGAGTTGAGTCGATATATTGTATTTGGTAATCATTAGGGTTAAAACCAGACGAAGATATATCATTCAAAGCGTCTTGTTTTCCGGCCAAAGAGAAGTATTCAATAATTAACACATAAGTACTAAAATCTGAAGAATCAGCAAAAGTGACTTTATATGCTAGGCCGGATAACGGTAGAATTTTTGCAATTCTTAGTAAATATATTTTCTTACTAGTTAAATTACCGCTGCTCTGGTCAATGCAGCTGTTTAATAATGGATAGATTGCTTGATCTTGAGTTACACAATCAACCGCCGTATCTAATATTGGTTTGCCTGTATTATTAAGCGGCTGACCAACATACCACGACATTTTAATTGAAGGAATATCGAGTATAAAAGTAACGCTTTTATTTTGTTTATTATTAAACGATCCGGATCGGATGATGCCATGATAATTATCTACCGGATCTTTAATATTAAAAGACGTAGCGGTATAAGCTGATATTGATATATTCGTAAATACAGCTGGGTCAATACTACTACTGTAATCGTTTTTATTATCAATAATAATAATTTTATTAATTATTTTTTCAGGCTGTGTGGTAATCTTTTTAATTATTAATATCCCAACAGGAATAACAATAAAAATGATAAACATTATAACTATAATAAGTTGTAATTTTTTTCTATCATTTGTTAGAATGTTCCTATTAAATCTCATAATGAAGCCTGTACCTTGCTTATTACATCGCTTGGGTTGACCGGAGAAGCAAACGTTGGGTCGGTTAAACCTAAAGTCCCCATCGCTTTTATAAGTGAATCGATATCTTTCCAGTGCTCAGCTCTTACTATACCGCCAACCTTATCAGAATAATCTCCGGTCGCTTCTTCTTCAATTAAGCCTAAGCTTTTACTAAATGCCGTTGGGTTATTTGCTTCACCTACGACAATACTGCCATCGCTACCAATACCTAATATTACACCGGTATGTCCATGGGTATCGTTTGTGAAGCTAAAAATAGAGAATGGTTGTATATTGTCTTTAGTGGTAGATTTGTAAAAGTTTGGGAAATTACTAACTAAATTATTAGCTACATCTTTGCCGTCTCCACTTCCTGCGCCGGCAATGATAAATCTGATATTAAAATAATATGAGAACGCTGTACACTGGTTACTTTGCCCAGAAGCATTCCATTTGTCGTCAAAGTATTGACTTCGGTTTTTGTAATAATAACTCATTAGTGATTTTGCTTGGTCAAAATTTAAACCACCTACACCGATTACGCAATTACCCGTACCTGAACTGCCAGATGTAGAATATAATGCCAGAATTTGATCAGCTATTGTTGCACGTTCAGAGGCACTAGATTTAATATTGCTGGGCTGTTCATAAAGATATATCCAAGCTTTTGCAGTATCACCAGCTGAAGTTAGAGTTTTTATAAAATCTAATAATTTTACGTCTGACGCAATCGTGATGCCGTAGTCTGTTTTAAGACCATCTACTCTTACAGCTATCTTACTAGGGGCAAAGGTAGAGGCATATTCTGATAAGTAATCAAGCTCTGCTAGGAGGAATTTGTCGTTGACATCTTGAGGTACACCATCTGGTACGTAACCTGCCTTTTCTGTTACGGGCCCACTATAGGTATCTGAATAATACTTCGTAAATACATCATCTAATTTATCTTTTAAGTATTTTACAATCGCCGTTCTTTGAGTTCCGTCAAATTGCGCCAGACCATATGAGCCATTAGGCCATTTTGCGCTAGCTGATTGGATGAATGGACTGAAATTACTTTCAGCTTGAATGTTGGCAGTAATTCCAGCTGATTGCACAGGTGTAAGCCCTTGATTTATCCAATAATTATAGACCTTCTCTTTATTACTCGATCCAGATAACTGTGAGATGTTTGCTGTATTAGCAATTGTACCACCGCAACCCGTATCTTCTGGGTTGTAATACTGAACATACTGTTGGTTGTAATAACGCTCATCGTATTTACCGTTAATAGCAGAGACATATAAGTTTGGGTATATTGTTGAAAACGAAATAGCTAATAGCGATAGGTATAAAAATGGTTTAAATGTTACCTTTTTTATATTAAACGTCATAATATTGTTGCATCTCCGTTTTGTAGAGCAAAGTTTTTATAATTAAATAATCTATTCTGTGTGGGAATAAAATTTTGGCTAATTGTATGATTTTTGTTTTTGTTAATATAACTTGTTGGAGTGGTTACCGTAGGTGTAGTTGTGGGGGTTCCCTCTAATGTAGTGTTGATGGCTTTAAACATAGTGTATGTTCTGAAGTTTGGCAGCTCTTTTGTTAGTTTAGCATCACCTTTCATTGGCAATACACAATTTAGACCAATTTTCCAAGCATAGTCATCTTCTTCTAGGCTGGCAGCTGTTTCTCCGAGTGGCTCAATTCGATTAGCGCAGTTATCGAGGAATAGTTGATAGTCATTCTGCACATTATCGACTGACGGTACTACCTCGCCTGTGTCTTCGTTAATGAATTTGTTGTCTATCATATATTGAGTTGTGGTGTCGATATCTGCGTTTAATTCGTCGGTGCTCATTACAAAAGTCGGGTTACAGAGCGAGTCGCCGTCTACACCGATACTTAACAGACCTGGGTCATTACATCGTTTGTCGTATAAAGAGGCTTGTGTGTCTGCGGCGGCCCCAGTATTTGGCATGATATAAGACAATGATTTTGGAACTATTGAGAATATCGATCCCAAAACAGATGTGGCAGAGTATGATTTATATAGTGAAAATACGCCAGTCTTTTGTATAATTTGTCCAAGGAAAGAATTTGGATTATTAGCATCAAATGGTGTGTTTCTGGCGTCATAGCTAGCTATTGCATCTTCTTGTTGTTTTATGCTTGCCGTATCGATTGCGTATTGTTTAATGTCGGCGGTATTTCCAGCCTTCATGCCATATGAGGCTGCTTTTCCACCCAGTATTTGTGCCGTACCAGAATATATAACATCACCAGCTACTTCTCCACTTGTATCACTGCTGAGGATTGGTATTTCCTTTTCGATAATATATGGTATTACTGTACTGAGACCCTTGCTGAGTGCCGCACTAAGGGCCCATATGCCTGCGACTGTTGCTAAACCGCAAAAAAGAGTAGTAGCAGCGCCTACGGCTAACGCCCCTGGCCCCGTTTCTATTGTTGCTATCATTGCTGCACCCGCTGTGCTGGCACATGATAGAATGGCAGCTGCAGCAAAACTATTAGAGAACTTACAAACGTTTTTTGCGAGCCATATCGTACTTTCTCCTCCAGCTGTCACGCTTGAAACAATACCATTAACAAGGCCACCTACTACTATACTGGGATATTTACCTAGATATTTCTGCATAACGTCAGAAGAGACTGTTGAGCTATATGTTTTATCAGTTTCAGACATGGTTCCGACTTCACCGAAAAGCCCCAACTTCATACCGAACGAGTCCATAGCTGAATTGCCATTTGCATCAACTTGAGTTAGTTGGTCCCCAAGTTGAGAGACGATTGCTGGGTCTGGATTGTCACCAGCCTTCATTTCATCCGCAATCTTTAAAAACATCAGTGCAAATTTTGCAAAGGCTGCTATTTTTACAACCTTGATCCCTAATGAAATGCCTTTTGATATGCCATAAGCAGCACAAGCCAGTGAGCCTATTTGTTGAATTTTCTCAATTTTACCCGTAAAGCCATCAATCTTTTCTTTGACCTGTGCTATGTTTGGATTATCCTTAAGTTCAACTTTATATCCCAAGTCCTCGTTTATATTTTCTTTTACCTTCTCTTGTGTATCGCCAGTTATTTCGGGTGCTTTATTAAGCCCAAACACATTCTTTAACATCACAGCGAATTTACTATTAAGGAAAAAAGCAACTTTGGAATTAAAAACATCATTAAATGCGGATGATCGGGCTGGGTCTTTTAAAGCTTCGATAAAATCTTTACCTGTTTTTACTTCATGGCCATCTGGAAACTTTAATGATTTAAGAGTTTTGCCGCCAAGAAAACCACCTTCTTCAGTGGTAACCTCAAACTTATTAGCTTTTAGGTTATTCTCCATCGTCTCGCTGATCGTGCCAAATTTACATTTTATGCCGCATTTTCCATCACTAGACTCGGTAAAACCGTTTTTAATGCTATCAACCTTTTTAGCAAGCATTTTATTGGTCTGAATACTAAGGGCGAAATGTGAACTGTCTAGTCGGCCTGTGAGTACTTCTTTGAGGTGTACTATAAGAAGTCCTGGTGTTAATGACATGCCAGCGCCGGCACATAGCCCAAAAATTGTAAGTATAATTAAAATAAGTGGACTTTTCTTCTTTTTTTTATTTGATGCCAATATTCCCTGATTATCATCTGAAAAACTTGTTTTCCATGGGGTGTCTTGTTTTTTTTCGGCTACTGTAGGCTCAAGGTTGACACTTTTAGTACTGCCAGTTGCAGCCTCATTCTCGTCATTATTTAGTGCGCGACTAAGCTTCCGATTATACTTAGCATCGATTTGGTTGTCTGTATCGGGATTCTGTGAAGCCATAATTACCCTTTATTATAACCTAGATTCTTGAGCCTGGGTCTATATAACTATTTACGCCAGAGTTGTCCATCGGTATAGCCTGTGGTGCCTGACTTGATCCCACTGGAGTTGTCGAAATTAATTGTTTTTCAGTTTGGCTGGCTTCTATTTGAATATGGACGTGGCTTTGACCTGCAAAGAATAGCCCTTGCCCAACTGGGAAATTTGACAAACGTTTTTTCTCTTCTTCGGTCAATTTAAAGACATCAGACAAAACATCAACTGCGCTGGATGACTGTTTTAACAAAATCTGCATCGAACTGTTAGCGACGATTGCCCTACCCATTTTACTGCCCATAAAATCTTCGACGTCCTGAGTGATAGTTGTTAGACCAAGGAAATATTTGCGGGCGCGTTTTGCCAGACTGAAAAGGAAGTTAGCCGAATCGTCATACTTCATTAATTGCCAGGCTTCATCAACAATTAGCATGCGCTTTTTTTGTTCGGTGCGAATAATATTCCAAATGTGGCTGAGGACAATATACATCGCAACTGGGCGTAATTCGTCTTCTAAATCGCGAATATTAAATACCACCATTGGGTTGTTAATTTCGGTATTAGATTGTTGACTAAAAATGCCAGCAAAGGTGCCCGTTGTATATTTACGTAAGCGCTGCGCTAATTGTGGCCCACTACCGCCCATATGAAGTAATGTGTCGTATAATTCGTTGACGGTTGGTGGTTGAGAATTGTGAGTTAATGGATCGCTGGTAATGCCAACACGGGCATAGGTGTCGATTAAGGCTTGGTCTAGGTCGGCTTCTTCGGCTGGCGACAAAGCTGATAATGGCACTCCAGTGGCCGAAACTTGGGTGCTGCCTAACATTAATTTTAGTAGTCCATGAAGTGTAATTAAATTGGCGCGCAAAGCGTTGTCGGCTTCGTCAGTATCGATAACTCGCGGTAAATCGAACGGATTAATACGGGTATTTGAATTAAGACTCAGGCGGATATAGCTGCCACCAACCGCATCAGATAGCTTTTGATATTCATTTTCGGGGTCGATTATTATAATTTCACTACCAGTCATCATACTACGCAAGGCCTCAAGTTTAACGGTGAATGACTTACCAGCACCAGACTTCGCAAAGACAACCATGTTGGCGTTTTCAAGACTGAATCGATCAAAAATCACTAATCCATTGTTGTGCATGTTAATACCATAAAGGACGCCGTTTTGTTGGGTCAAATCAGCACTCGTGAACGGAAAGCTGGTACTAATAGCGCCAGTATTCATATTACGACGAATTTGTAATTGGTCGGCCATTTGTGGCACAGTGCTATTTAAACCTTGCTCTTGTTGACTACTGGCAACTTTACTGAATATCATTTGTTGGCCAAACAATGTTTCGATTTTGTGTTGGACAAAACCAAGTTCTTCCAAGCTGTCGGCATATAATGTGACATATAATCCATAGCGGAAAAAACGCTCAGCGCCGACCTGCAACTGGTCGCGTAATTCCTCGGCGTCATTAATGGCGGCCTCAAGTCCTGGGTCGCGGGTTCGGCCTTTGTCGCTGTTAATTGACATCGAAGCTTCTAGTTGAGTCACCTTTTTGCGTAAATTATTCAAGACAACTTGACTGTCGACTGGATAAACGAACATACTAACGTCCAATACCTCGTCGATATTGATCAACGAACTTAACCAACCTGTATAAATCTGCCTTGGATAGCCATAAATATATAACGTTCGGCCGTATTTAGTACCCAATCGAAAATATGCGGCATGAATTTCAAGGCTGCTTGGTGCGATTAGATCTCGTAAAGTTGTAACACCTTTTAAAAAGGCTTGTTCAACTTCACTTTGTTCACGCGCTCTTTGTTGAGCGGCAATATCGGCAACATTAAGTTGTTTTTTACGTGCCATTAAATCATTCCCTCCGGTTTAATGTATGGGGCTTCACCTGGGCCTTTTTTGACATACATAGCGGTAACGTCGTTAAAATCACCCAGTGGCTCGCGGACGGCAGTATCGGGGTTGTAAAAATTATAATACAACTCGCCTAAGGCTTTGGTGTCCAGTTGAATGCTTTGAACGCCCAATTGGAACAATCCAGCCATAACACCGTCAACGCGGTTTTTAATTTCGGTTTTTGCTTTTTCATAAGTAACGGTGTCAATTTTAGTAACAGTATCTTTGGACTTTGCGAATAACTTAGTAAAGGCACCTTTACTCTGGGCGACGACGTTCGTGACATCACCTTGGGGGTAATATGGGATAGCGATAAAGAACGACTTATCCATAATATTCGCCTCTTGAGATAAGACGTCGATAAAATTGATGTAATCATCCATTAATACATTCAGCAGCATGTTGTCTTGGTTGCGACGGATTTGCACCAGATGATCAATGTATGGCCCAATATCAATCCGTTGTGACCTGATTAAGATTTGAATTGGATGATTTAAAGCGTTTAAAAAGTTTTGGTAACTATATTCAACACCTTCGCGCTCGCGACTACTCATTAGGTCAAAGTTGATTGATTTACAGGCGATGACAGCACGGAATGATCCATCGGCCATGACAACCATGTTGTCTCGAACCTCAGATAGTAGTAGGCTGTTTTGAGTTGAGTTAGTATTTTTTAGTTTTGGTGTAGGCTGTGTGTTAGAGGCAGAGCCTTTTGGTACAGAACTACCAGCGTTAGCAACATCGGGTGTGGCGATTGGAAATTGATTAATTGGCGGCATAATTTGTTACTCCCACTCCCCCTATGCTATTATCGCAGCGAAACTATTACTTCTTGATTTAAATCTTGTTTGTCATGAATTCGATTTGCTACCCGTGCGATTGTTTCGATTGACAAATCAGAATTACTTGCGAGGTTAATTATATCAGCTGTTGCCACCTTTTCGCTAGTGGTTGAATCTGGTTGATGAAATTGTTCGGTTGGGTCAATTGGTTGTAAGACTGACTGCTGAATATCGGTTGGGTATGGGTTGTATTGCACAGTCGGTTCGACGACGATTGGCATGGCGTTTGTAGTTGGTGTCGGTGTTGCACCACTGAAATAATCAAATGTATTTATTGTTGGCTGTGAAACTGTGTTGGCTTGGCCTCGGACCATATCAACCATTTGTTGATGTTTACGGGCATCATTTTGGTCAAGTTTGTAATTAAGGGCCATCGCAATCGAATTATTGCTGTCCAATACGTCATCGACTTGTTGAGCGGCAAAATAAACATCACTTTTCATAGCACTGTTTGGTGCCTGAACACCAGCTCCACGTACGGCCCAACCTTGGCTGTCAACGATTTCAGCCAGATAACTAAATCGACGCTGAGCTTCGTTTTGGGATAAATCTTTGGTTCGTTGAACCTCGATGATTTTAGGTGTAGTAATTTCAATTAATGATTCAACCCCATCGGCATCCCACAAGCGTTTACGCGGCTTCATATAAAACGATAATATTGCCGCTAGGTAGACTTCCATGGGCTGATCTTTGCGAAGTGGCAACGCCAGCGCACCGAACACAATTATTACAGGCAACGGAATAATTACCAGCGGAATGAATAATTGTGCCAATCCCCATGCGATTGTAATAGACAATGCGACGATTATAAGATAAACGAACTGGCGAAAGCTAAACGGGCCGATTAATTTATCGTCCGCTTCAACGTCCTGAGGAACTTTATATACCGCCATCGTGCTTATAGTATAACAAATTTAATTTATTAGTATTAGTACGAAACTTCTAACATCAAACGCAACCGTTAAAATGTAGCATAATAATCTTGGAGGATTAAAAATGAAACACCTAACGGCTGCGAATCGTGGCAGTATCGAAATACTACTACAAGAACAGTATACATATAAACATATAGCTA
>CAISVS010000055.1 GCA_903889015.1 uncultured bacterium
AATACTTCAAAACATTCTGGGAATTGGCTATATCAATACTTTTTGGCTGTTAATACTCTATGGCGGTGTGTTGGTAACTAATTTCGGCATTATGTATGCCACTATTTTACTGTGTCGCAAAAAGTTATCAATCAAAAACAGCCTGCTTTTAACAATTTATTCAAGTTTAGTAAATTTCTTTGGTCCATTGCAAAGTGGTCCAGCCGTTCGAGCGGTTTATTTAAAGACTAAAATTAAATTACGTATCCGCGACTATACCTATGTAATGTTATTTTACTATTTTGCATTTGCTGCACTTAATACCTCGTTGTTATTTATCAACACGTTACCATGGTTAACACTAATCGGCGTCATACTGGCCGTCGCAATGACTATCATCGGCACAGATAAATTTGGGCTTAGACCGCTCAAAAAATACGTTCTATATATTTTTGCACTAACAACAATTCAAATATTATTAATGGTGGTTATTTATTCTATCGAATTAAGCGCAATTAATCGTTTGGCAAATTACAATGTCCTACAAACCATTGTTTACACAGCCAGTGCCAACTTATCACTTTTTGTTTCCCTTACACCTGGCGCTATTGGTTTTCGCGAAGCATTTTTGGTTATGTCTGGGTCGTTGCACAACATTCCTTTGGATTCAATCATTGCGTCCGGAGTTGTCGACCGAGCAGTTTACATTCTGTTTTTAGTTATACTATTCTTCGTATCAAGCAGCCTGCATCTAAAGCAAATGTTTGTTCGCAAACATCAATCTTAGTTGTTCGGACAATTTGTGATTAGATAGTTTTTCTTGATATAATTTTCGACCATTTTGACCGATTTTCTTTAGTTCAGATGGATGATTTTTTGCCCATAAAATAGCGCCCGCCAAAGAATCAGCATTGTTTTGCCTAACAATCAAGGAATCTAATTTATCAGTGAATAATTCTGACTCCAAATTTTTCCCAATAATCACTGGCAGACCCATCTGTAACAGTTGATATGTCTTGCCTGTAATTACGAATTTCGATTGCACTGTATTCCCGAAAGGACCACCCAAACAAACATCAGCCAATTGCATATAAGACGGCAGGTCAGCAAACGATACCCAAGTTTTATAGTTAACTTTTACGCCGTCACTTTTTGCCTGTTTAACCAGCTGCTGAATTTTTGAGTTGCCGCCAATCAATTGCAATTCAATATCCCGACCCTTTAAATCGTGCATCGCCTGCAATACAACTTCGATACCGTGCAGTGGCAACATATTACCGTAATAAAACACCCTAAAAGGCCCTTTATGGCGCCTTGTAGCCACTTTCGCCCCACCAAACGTCTGTTCATCAGTGCTGACGATTAAAGGCACATATTTGTCGATCGGCAACTTCATCAAATTAGCCGAATATTTAGCATGTGACATCGTATCAGTTGTAATTAACTGAACTTTTTTTAACCAAAATCGATAATTACCGTACAAAAATTTTGCCAACAAGCTTTTTTGTTTGATTTTGTGATGTTCATCTATTACCCATTCCATCAAATTAATAAACTCATCAAATATCAATGGTTTACCAAGCGTCAATAAACGCGTTATCGGCAACATTTCATAACCGCGAAATGTCAAAAAATAGGTATCAGGATGTTTAGTTAAACGAACTGCGATTAACTTTCCAACTACTTCAACATAACGCCACAATCCCGTATGTTTATTTTTTACAACAATCAATTCGACATCTTTAATATCACCGATTGCCGTTCGCAACGTCTTGGCACGAATATAATCGGGCTGCTTGTAGCAAGTTATTAGGCAAACTTTTTTCATAGCCTACTCATGGCCATTTAAAAAGTCAGTTGGTTTTTGAATAGTAATTTCATCATATTCTAATAGTACCAATGAATCTTTGTCGCCAGTGACAATTACTTCAGCTTGACCGATTATGGCCGTTTCAATTACTCGGTTATCATCTTCATCACGACAAACCGATATTCTAATTTGGCCTAAATCAACCTTAATAAT
>CAISVS010000056.1 GCA_903889015.1 uncultured bacterium
AATGCCACCAATAAAACCGCCGAAGCAATCGACGCCGACAATTTAGGTTTTTTGCTAATTGCGGCAGTCGCTGTGCCGATAAAAAAGAATATTAACTGCATAAAAAACAGTCCAGCCATCAGTAAATATATATCGTTAATAAAGTCCAAAGTATGACTATATAAATTAATAAATAATATCGATGACAGTAAAGTAACGACGTTAAATGCAATTAGACCAACCAGACCAGTCATTATCTTGGCGGTTATCACTTTGTTACGTGTCACTGGTTTTACAAAAATAAATTCCGACGTTCGGTCACGCTCTTCTTTGGACATAATACCTGCGCCCAGCATCGCAGCATGAATCGTCACCATCAACGCAATATACATAAACATCACACCGTAAAAACCACTGGCTTTAGTCAAATCAAACCCTGTCAAACCAAAAATTGTCTGAATTGATTGTGGAAACTTTGATATTAAATCAGTGACAGACTGGCCAGCCGTCTGGAAAGTTGAATATTTAATCATACTAGACCAAATCAACAACGCCATACCAAGGCTCCAAAACAACAAGCCTTTTCTGTAAAATTTTACTTCCCTCCAAAATATATTCATGACGCCGCCCTGATGTCTTTTTTGACATAAATTATGTAACTTAATGTAACCGCAACCAGCACAAAAACCGCTTCAACAATTAAAAATTTAACGTCATAGGCGTTGTTATTGATGATATAGTCCGAATCAAAAAACTTAAACGGACTAATATATTTGACACTATCAACTCCCAATAAAACCCCTAATGTACCAATAATGAAAAATGAAAAAGCAGCCGGCAGCGACACAGCGATAGCCGATTTTACTCTGTTAATGATTACCGAGACTAAAAATCCAAGTGCTAAAAATATCATCTGAATCAAAAACAATTTGCCCAAAACCAACATTAAAGTCGTAGTACTAAAGTCAGTATCGACAACCACAGCCGCCATCACTAATGTAGCTATACAAAGAATAATGTTAGTAATCAATATCAGACTAAACGCTGCCAACAACTTGGACGTGACGACCGATTGGCGACTGATTGGCTTGGTCAACAAAAAGTCAGCCGTTTTGCCACTTTCTTCTTTTGATAAAATACCAACACCTAAATTCATGGCTTGAACTGCGCCAGCCAAGGTGACAAAAGTCAGCAACCAAGACACAAACCCATAAATCGAAAACATTATATCAGGCGATATACCAGCCGCACTGGCCATAAATGGCGGTAAATTATGCAAAATCTTTTTTGTCTCTTCGACGTCTTTGGTAAATGACGGAAACATCGACAAAAACACAATTACTAGCAGCGACAACGAAACAATCCAAATGATGGTTGAGTTGCGATAGGCTTTTAATTCTCTAAAATACACCCTCATCTTATTTACTCGTCTGATAATAGTGCATAAATACTTCTTCCAAATCAGGATCTTCGACTGATATATTAACCAGATTCAAACTAGCAACTATTTTTATAACCTCATTAATAGGCCCGCGATACAAAAAGTTAATCGAATTACCATCAATTGTCAGCCCCGTAACTCCTTTTAATCCTGTAAAACGACCTTTTTCAATCGGTACTGCTGTTTCAAGTTTGAATTTTTTGTGAGTATTATCAACCAGACTGCTAATTTTTTCAATCTTTACAATTTTGCCGTCTTTGATAATCGCCACACGGTCGCACAATTTTTGAACTTCACTTAAAATATGCGATGAAAACAAAATTGTCGCACCTTTTTTATTCTCTTCACGCAACAAATCAAAAAACCGTTGCTGCATTAAAGGGTCAAGACCGCCAGTTGGCTCGTCTAATATAATCAGCTTTGGCTGATGCAACAAACCCTGAATAATACCGACTTTCTTTTTGTTGCCATACGACAAGTCGTCAATTCTGCGCTTTAAATCCAAATCTAAATAATCGGCCAATTGTTTGATACGCTTTTCGATTTCTTTTGAATTTTTTTTATAAAAACTGCCCGAATATCGCAACAAATCGATTACCTTCATATCGTCATAGTAAAAAACCTCAGACGGCAAATAGCCAATTTCGGCATTTATTTCAGGCCCAAATTTAGTGATATCCTTACCAAATATCGTCGCACTGCCACTTGTCGGATGGATCAGACCCAATAATGTTCGAATTGTCGTCGATTTTCCGGCGCCATTTGGTCCAATAAAACCAAATATTTCACCTTGTTCAATCGTCAAATTTACGTTATGAATACCAAGTGATTTGCCATAGTATTTTGTCAGATTTTTGGTCTCAATAATATTCACTTTATACCCCATCAATTAATCATTACTTATATATCATAGTGCTAATCCTTGAAACTATCAATTAACAGATACATAAAAATACGATATAATGTCATTAATCATGTTTAAAAAATACCAAGGCAAGATGTTTTGTTTTTCACCACCAGTAATGTTGGCAACTTTTTTGATAGAATTTTCATTTGCAGCCTACACCTATTGGCGCTACGAACTCAGCACTGTTCGCCGCCTGACAATTACCATGTTAATTGCCCTTGGAACTTTTCAGCTGGCTGAGTACATGATTTGCGGAGGATTAGGGCTTACCAATATCGACTGGGCCCGTATTGGCTACGGATCAATTACACTGTTGCCCGCCCTTGGCATTCACACAATCGTCGCTTTGACTGGCAAAAAAAAGCCTATTCTTGTTAACGCTGCCTACGCCAGCTGTGTCGCCTTTATTGGATTCTACCTGATTGGATCAGGTGCCGTCATGGGACGTACCTGTGCCGCCAATTACGCCGTATTCAGTACCTTCTCTGGCAGTTCAAACCTTTTTGCAGCTTATTACTACGGCTGGCTAGCTGTCGGTACATATCTGGCGCTAAAATGGAGCAACGAATTACCAAAACGCCGCAAAGCTTTGCAGGCAATGGCTTTTGGATATATGGCCTTTATATTGCCAACTGTCGCCTTTAACATTATCGACCCCGCATCTCGCAGCGCCATTCCATCAGTCATGTGTGGTTTTGCCGTCATCTATGCCTTTGCACTGGTATCAAAAGTTATGCCCAACAGCGGCAACACTGTTCGAGCTTCACTCAGCGACATCCGCGAACGTTTTCAAATCGGTTTTTAACAAATAACAATATATAAAATACGCCTGTCTTGGGCGTATTTTATTATGATTGCAAAAATTTTAAATATTTGGCTGCTGATCCGTAAACATCAGCGATATATGTTTTGTCCAACCAAGTCGGCTTGTCGTCATACAGATACGCCCGAATCGACGACAGCGGATAATCCGACCAATTATCCGCAGCCACGTGGACACATCGGCTGGCATTCAGCAAATCATCAGGTTTGACAGCTGAAATTTCGTAATCTTCGCCGAAAGACAATATACCAGCAAAGCCATGTTCGTCAAAGTAATAATGATCGTACAATGAGACGATTTTATGAACAAACTTATCTACCCCACCGTCATCAACCTGATTCATCAGCAAATTAAAACGATTCGGTGTCAGGCAGTATGCCAAGACTTGAACCGAATCATTGTTGAATAAGTATTTTTCTAACAGCGATAAAAAGAATTTATAATCTATATCGTTGTCATAGATTGCCCCACCCCTATTCGCTCTTATTATAACTTGATAATAATTTTTGCTAATTTTACCCTGTGTTACGTTTTGACTTGGCATACAATCACCTCCACCATAATTTAATTGCCACAGGCTATTAACCTGCTCCGTTAGTATTGGCTAAGTTCTTCTTCAGATTATTACATGGCGGTTAGTTTGTAAAGTGCATTTTAAATATTATGCTATTCATATCTTAAATAATATATACACGTTCAACTCATGCTATATTAAGTATATGAATAAAAGCATAACAACTAAAAAATTATTTACAAAAAAGCGATTATTAATATCAATACCAATTTTAGTCATTTTGTCACCGTTAATAATATTTGGCGTTTACAGCTTAATCGTAAGCCCAATCCTAGACAAAATAGACCATGACAAATTCAAAACGTTGGACACACAAATGCAGAGTTTATACGCGAAAATAAAAACAGCTTCAAACGGTGCGGAAGACTGGAAGTACTCTGCTGTGTGCAGCGCTAATTATACCGGTGACTTTACAACCGGAACTTACGATTGTATCTCTTCGATCTCAACCGAAAAAACCATATCATCATTGAAAGAGCTTACAGATATGCACGATAAGTATTACTCAATAACCAATAGCAGCAATATATTCGACCAAACGCCAAGTAATAGCTTCAAATCTGCCGGAGACTTCAGTAAAGAGTTTAATGTTAGTATTGCAACAAAAGATTACGCTGAAAATATTACAAAGACACAGTGTACTTATGACATACTATTAAACCAAACTGAATCAAATACCACCCATCGAAATAGTAGTTATATGCTCGGCTCGCCAATAATTGATGGTGTAGGCGCATCATTAATTAGCATCCGATGTGACAGCACAGCGCGTAAATCGTGGTATAAAACTGTAAAGACAACTAGTAATCTGATACCATAAACCCTATCTTAAAATAAAGACCACCAAAATAGTCCAGGTTATATACCTATTTGAAATAACTAATGGCTTTTATAAACACAGCCGAAAAACACACAGCTAAAAATACATAGACAACAAACATAAGCCGCCAACCTGCTGTATCTTGGCTTGTATTGGCATTCGCAAGTGGGACAATGCTTGGCTGCTTGTATAATATTGAGGCTCCTTTTACTAACGACTGATCGTTAGCAACCCCCGCCATAAAGCCTTCATTAATTTCAAAGCTCTGTGCTTGTGCGCCCATCTTTAATATTGGCATTTGGCTGTTCCCTATATCGATTACCTCGTTCATATCTTTCCCTATAGATATATTTCGACTTATCAACTCTGCCGCGCCGATTACTGTGGCCCCAGAATTATGGTTATAAACAGCAATATCAACTGCGGGTTCCAATTTATTTATCTCTATTACCTGATACAAATCAACAGCTTCACCTGAATACGAAGTGCCGTACAAATGCACGGTGTGATAACCGTCCTCTAAGTCATCTGGCAAGACTACACTCACATTTAAAGACCCATCCTCGGCGGCGTAAAAGTTGCCCAAATTGACTCTATTTGAATATATATCAACTGCTGCAGATGAAAGTGGCGCTAACGACAGAGGCCCGAAAACAATACTTTTTTTCATATTGCTGACATTCTTATCTTCATCATAGACAAAATCTGCAATATGTTGATTTGGATATTCATAATCC
>CAISVS010000057.1 GCA_903889015.1 uncultured bacterium
CCCCTTCGGACTTCATCTACGCTCAATTTTTTCTGAGCATCATTAACTTTTTTGATTAGTTCAAAACTCATTTTTTACTCACTTTTACATTTATATAGATACAATCAGCTATTGACTATACCACATAATTATATTTCTTAAAAGGGTTTTTAGGCTAAATTGCCTGATTTATTTCATCAAGTGTCGTTTCGCCACGAAGCGCCGCCAAAATTCCACGTTCCATCAACGTTACCATGCCATTTTTTCGGGCCACACGTTCAATAATTTCAGTATGAACATCAGCTTCGTCGCCGCGCAAGAACTTTTGAATATCTTCGTCAACCACCATCTGTTCCATAATCACGATTCGGCCTTTAAAACCAAACGGTGACGAGTTAGTAATAACAGGACGCCATAATTTAAAGGTGTTAAGGTCGGGCTTTTCAATGTGCGATGGTAAATCCTTCAAAGCATTTTGGACCCATTTGCGGGTTGATTCATCTGGCTCGTATTCTTCTTTGGTTTCGTCATCCAATCGTCTGACTAAACGCTGAGCAATAATTAAACGAATTGCCGAACTAAAGATTGGATTAACGCCAATCAGGTCAATCATACGGCTAAAGGCCGCTGCCGACGAATTAGCGTGAAAACTGGAAAGTACCAAGTGACCAGTGATTGACGCCTGTATAGCGGTCTTGGCAGTGTCAGCGTCACGAATCTCACCGACCATCACAACATCGGGGTCAAGGCGCAAGACCGAGCGCAAACCTTCGGCAAAATTTTGACCACCAGTTGTATCGATAGGAATCTGGGTGATACCAGTAATTCCGTATTCAATTGGATCTTCAAGCGTAATAACCTTGCGGTCAGTTGTATTAAGCGCGTTAATAATACTGTAAAGCGTCGTCGATTTACCGCTGCCAGTTGGACCAACCATCAGTACCATACCGCGCGGATGACTAACGATTTCATCAATCTGAGCACGTTCAATTGGATCAATTCCTAATCTGTCCAGATTCAGCATTGACTGGTCAAAGTTAAATAACCTTAAGACTGCGTCTTGGCCATACATCGTTGGCACTGTTTCAACACGCAAATTCAACATATGGGTCGCACCATCACGGGTTATTTCTTTTTGCATGTGACCAGATTGAGCTTCTTTGGATGCCGTTGAAATATTAGCCTTTGATGCCAAAGCGCCTAAAATAATGCGATAACGGTCATTTTCAAGATCAGCCACTGGGTGCAATACTCCATCAATACGCATGCGAACTCGCATATGAGTACGTTGATTTTCGATATGAATATCACTAGCACCCAATCGGTCGGCTTGGTCAACTAGATAATCAAAAACTTCGTCGCTGCCGACTGAATTTAAGGTCTGACTAACCTGGGCGATCGTATCACTATCACCTTCACTGGCAATTTCAATATCATCATGAATAACCTTAATAACTGGATCAAAACGGTCCATAAATTGCTTGTAAGCACTGTTGCTAATCAAGAAAAACTGAATATTATGCCCAGCAACATTGTATTGCTGAGTTAATTCACGAATGTACGACTGCGGTGTTTGAGTTGTGGCGCCAAATTGCCAAGCTTGACCTTCGTTGCCACCCATCAACGGCACCAGACGGTTTTGATGCATCGTTGGTATATCAAGTATATTCTGGGCCAATGGTAACGTATTTTCTATCTGACGCGTATCCAGATATTTAATACCCAAAATCGCTGCACGTTGTGCAGTTGCTTGTTCATCCGCCTCGCGACGATTTTGCTGTATTTTATCTTCGTCCATTTACACTAATCATATCATAAAAGCTTTAGCGTTTTAC
>CAISVS010000058.1 GCA_903889015.1 uncultured bacterium
GAACTATCGGACGCTAATAAACTAAGTTCAACTAATGCCAAAATTTTATTCCGTGAACTTGCGGATTTGGATGAATTACCAAATATTGAAACTTATGCCACTGACAAAGGTTATATTCAAGTCAGTGACGAAGGTGCGATTGCAGCGATTGTTGATGAGGTTTTGGCAGACCCAATTTCAGCCAAAGCAGTTGAAGATTTGAAAAATGGCAACGATAAAGTCATCGGATTTTTGGTTGGTCAGATCATGAAAAAATCAGGCGGAAAAGCAAATCCAGCCTTGGCTCAAAAATTAATTCGTGAAAGGATTAAGTAATATGATGTACAAAGGCAAACTTGTCACAAAAGCGATTATTCCAGCAGCCGGTTTTGGAACAAGATTTTTACCGCAGACCAAAGCTATGCCCAAAGAAATGATGCCAATTGTCGACAAGCCAATCATTCAATATGTTGTTGAAGAATTGGTTGCTGCTGGCATCAAAGACATTATTATTGTTGGTAGTTCAAATAAACGTTCTATCGAAGATCATTTTGATGCTCCAAATGAGGATTTGCTAAATAATTTAAGGGCTGGTGGCGAAAAGAAAAAGCCATATATTGATAAAATTGAGTCAATTGCCAATCTAGCAAACTTTATCTATGTTCGCCAGAAGGGTCCATACGGTAATGCTACGCCACTGATGAATGCGGCGCATTTAATTAACGAAGGCGAAATGTTTATTTACAAATGGGCTGATGACTTTTTTGTGGCTGACCCAAATTCGACACAGCAATTGATTGAAACCTATAATCAGCACGGTGGTGGTGTATTTGCTTGTAAGGCCGTTGAAAAAGATCAAGAATACAGTAAATATGGTTTTGCGGCTGGAGAACGTGTTGATGATTCATCGTTAAAGATATCTCAAATTGTTGAAAAACCCGGCAAGGATAATGCGCCATCTAATCTGGCTAGCGTTAGTAACTATTTATTACCGCATGATATTTTTAAATATATCGAAAAAGCCAGTAAAGAGCCTATCGAAGGTGAATTTAGCTTTCAGCCAATTGTTCAGCAGATGATTGATGATGATTATGCATTTTATGCGCGCGAAATCAAAGATGGCAAATTTTATGACACCGGCGATAAATTGGAATACTTAAAAACGATTGTTGATTTTGGATTAAAAGATCCCGAACTGAGTGGTGAATTTGCTAAACACCTACAAAGTAAAGTCAAGCCTGAAAAAGCTAATAAAAAAAGTAAATAGATCGTTTATTCAAAACCACCTCGGGTCTTGCATAGTAGCTATTGGAATTTAGCTATTAGAATATGGCGAATCACAATTAAATTGCCAATAACTACTAGTTAGGTCTTTGCCACCTTCCAATAGCCATATTCCAATAGCTAACTAAAGTTACCACTTCTAAGTTAAACTGCAGATTGGTGCTACGCGAAGGACATTTATAACGTACAGAACTCAATAGCTTTGCAACATGCTAACTGGTGTCTTTAGCTGTAAGCCTAAGTGTACACGTTCTTGGTTGTAGTAGTCTAGATATTTATTTAGATTGGTTTTCTGGCGGGAGAGCGGAACGCTCTTACGCC
>CAISVS010000059.1 GCA_903889015.1 uncultured bacterium
ATACGATATCTTCCACAGCCTGTTTTTTGCCAGTCGAACTTAAATGGTCGTGAGCGCGTTGTAGAGTATTGTGAACAGCTGTTCCAAAGGCAGCGTTGGCACTTTTAGCGCTTGGAAAACGCAGCAGATTATTAAGTAAAAATGCTGCTGGGCCGCCGCGTGTGACGTCTAAAAAGTTATGCAAATGCGTCACGCTGAGTTTGTAATTTTCAAGGTTTGGCATCAATAAATCACGCATGCTGGTGGTAGTTGGATTAATGATTGGCTGATACCATGCCATTTCGACTGATTCAATCAATTGGTCGGCGGTTGTAGGCGCTGGAATTAATTGCAAATCCCATTTGCTGTCAACTAAAAAGGCGGCACGCAAAGTATTTTTGCCGTTGTCGTCACTTAGGCTGTAACTAATGTGTAATTGATGTTTTGCCCGAGTAATCGCAACATAAAACAATCGTAATCGTTCGTCCTCGCCTTCACCTGCTGGCGCCAGTGGCAAGTTTTCGGGGTAGTTGATTAATCGGTTGCGACTGCGAGCACGTTCGCCCCAGACGGTGTCAACGGCATTGATGACATAGACGCTGTCAAATTCCAGCCCTTTTGATTTGTGGGCGGTCATGATGTTGACGGCTTTGTCAGACCCAACTGATTGCCGAGTGACACTAATGGTGCTGCCGACTTTGCGATTTAATTCAATGAATTCGATGAGTGTTGATAAAGTCGGCGTTTGGTCGGGACGATATTCACGTAATTTTGAACGAATTGTGCGCAGTGCCTCTAGATAAGTTAAATATTCGGTCGGATTTTTATTTAAAATGTCACTAGAAAAAAAGTAATTATAAAGTGGGCTGACAAAGTCGGATGTTTCGTCTGGATTTGGTTTGCCAATGATGACATCCAAAATTTCTTCCAATGGCATATCGATTGATGATAATGCGGTTTGAATCAGCCAACTATGTAGTGACACAAATTCGGGTGTGACCGCCATAATATCCAGCCAGCGACTGTGATTGTCATAGGCCTTCAAACTGAGTTTCCATAACTCAATTGGCTCGATTTTCCAAGCGGCGTGTGCCAAAATTTCTGGCATCAAGGCGTTTACTTCATCATGTTTTCCGTCGGCCAAATTAATTAGTAATCGGGACAATTGTTCGATAATTTTAATCGGTGCTAAATCAAGCACATTGTCACGACGTTCGTAATTGACTGCAATGCCTGATTTAGCAAAATATGGCAACAAGGCATTAATTTCATAATGGCGGCGAGTCAAGACGGCGATGGTATTTGGTTGTTGGCCTGATTCGATACGTGATTTAATATCACTGACAATCCAATGTCGCTCGTCGTTAATTGTTTCGGCTTGGTGTAGGCTGACACTGCTGCCGACTTTATGATTGTTAGCCGTTAATTGTTTGTTGATGTCATCAAAAATATTTTCTAATCGGCCACTGCCCTGCAAAATTATATCGCGTGAGCCGTCTAAAATATTAGCAGCTGAACGGTAATTTTCAGTCAAAGTAATAATGGCGGCTTTTTTGTAATTGGTCCGAAAATCAATAATATTGCTGATGTCGGCACCTTGAAAGCTGTAAATTGCTTGGTCGTCATCACCAACTACCATGATATTTGGCGTATCGCCTTGAACTTCGTTGTTGGTTAAATTATGTAAAATACGCATTTGAGCCATGTTGGTATCTTGAAATTCATCAACCATGATGTATTGGTATTTTTCTTGCAAATTAAATCGCAAATCATCAAAAACTTCCATGGCATGAACGACGCGCAAAATCATATCATCAAAATCGTAAAGTGCTGATTCTTGCATTCGGTTTAAATATTGGTCATAAACCGAACTAAGAGCTCGTAATTTAGTTTGGCGTTCGTGTGATTTCAATATAAATTTGCCAGATTTGTCTTTGACAAACCAGTCGTTGCGCCATGCCGTAATTGGTTTTGTTGAATTGTCGCTGATTGCCGCATCAGTGGCGGTTGATAATGAATCAGCAATAACGCGTGATAATGGTACGATTGTTGGCATGCTTACTTCGTCGCCACATGATCTGATTGCCTCGATAGTACCAGCCGCCAGTGTGGCAGTGTTTTTGCTGATTTTTTGCGCAAAAATTGGTGATAATAATTTTTCGGATTTTTCGATGGCAATGTTGTTTTCGTCTAAAACTTTAATTAATTCATCACTAGTTAGGCCGCTGCGTTTAAGTTCGGATATTGTCGTCAAACTGTCGGATAAATAAGTATATTCATCGTTCATTTTGCCAGCGATTGGGTTGTTGTAGTCCAGTTGGTCAAAGATACCACGGATAATTTGATAGCTACTTAAACTATCGGCGGCATGAAACTGGGCGCCGCGATAAAAATATTGGCCATTTTGGTTAATAACTTCTGATCCAAAACTATGGAAAGTATGAACGGCTACTTTGTAGGCGTCTTTGCCAATAATGTCAGTTAGTCGTTGGCGCATAGCATTGGCGCCACTTTCGGTAAACGTTAAACATAAAATATTTTCAGGTAAAGTATCGGTTTTTTGTAAAATGTTTGCCGTTCGAACACTTAACAGCTCGGTTTTACCAGTTCCGGGGCCAGCAATCACCATAACGGGCCCGTCGATAGTATCAACAGCTTGCTTTTGGCTGGAATTTAGATTGTTATATCGTTTAATAAAGTCCATTAAGTCTATTGTAGTCGAGTGGGTCGGCTATTGGAAGATAGCTTCGCTGTCCAGCGAATGGAATTTAAAGAATTGTTTTAGTTTTTAGCCTGTCATTATATATTATTTGCTATATTCCAATAGCCATATTCTAATAACTATTAAAGGTGGTACAATAGAACATATATGAGTCCCGTTAAAACTTATTTATTAGTAGCTAGCCAAGCAATCACGGGGCTGATATTTTCTATAAAAGGAGAGTTTTAACGGGATGAGTGACAAAATGTATGACGAATTAGCGCTGGAACGCTCACTACAGACTGGTTTTGGTGTCGATATTGATATACTGCAACCGATTGTTTTTCGGGTGCCTGTCAGCCATACTGCAAACGCTACATTGTTTTTAACGACTAAAAAACAACTGTATCTATATGTAAATGGCCCTTCAAAATTATTATTAAGTGACATCAAAAAAATCATCACGCGAATGGGACTAAAATCAGAATTATTTATCCCACCCAAAGGACAACCACATTACTTTGAAGATATTGCATTGGCAAAATTCAATGAAGTTTTTCCGGGACGAAAACATGTTAATGATGAAGATTTGATATTTTATCGTACATTAGTGCCGTACAATCCAGCGCTAATTTTAATTAGTGAAGTTAAAGACGGCCATGTTTATCAATTTGACAGTGATTCAACGACTAATTGGCGTGTTGGTGCTAAATTTGCTTATCGACGAATCAAAACCAGTTAATTATTTGTGAGTGGTCTGATATTCTAATATTTTTAGCTGAGCTTGAACGTCAGAGATGTTATGTGTATCGTTTAATTCTTGGTATTGTTTTAAAGCTTGTTCGAGTAAGGTCTTAGCCTGAGCCGGGTCGCCAGTAATAGCGTTTAATTTCAGTGCGTCAGCAGTTTCTTTTGTTACACTCTGTACTGTCGTCGTATTACTGTTTTTCGACAATGATTTTAAGAAAAACACTGTACTTGTAGCGATGCCTAATATCAAGATTAGAGCTATGCCAATGTATATGAATATTTTTTTATTATATGCCATTATTTTAATCCTTTATTTGATAATTTAGCCATAGCTTATTACCCAGATACCGTAAATGCACCTGAACCAACAGAGTTAAATATAACGACTGTAGTTGATCCACGAGTAATTGAAGTCCCGCCGGTAAATGTTGCCGCCATTGATGTGTTATCGTAGCTTACTATTACTACACCTGAACCACCAGCGCCTGACGTTGATTGATATTGCCCGCTTCCACCGCCGCCACTGCCCGTATTTGTAAGCCCTGATGCAGGTAGTCTTGAACCATCCTCGCTGCCGCCATGGCCGCCAGTTTCTTGGCTGCCGCCTGTGCCTAAGTAGCAACATGAACCGCCACCGCCACCTGCACCATAATATGCTACGCCGTTTATATCATTCATTAGTCCATTACCCCCAGCCATCTTGCCGTTACCGCCGGCATCGTAGGCACTACCACCTATCATAGTTGCGCCACCACCTCCGCCACCTGAATCACCTCCAGATCGGTTTTGGCCTTTTCCACCTCTGCTTCCATTACCAATACTCGGTAATACTGGCTGTGTGGCGATTCCGTAATTAGTATCAGATCCGCTTCCACCGCCACCACCACCAGAACCTCCGTCAAGGCCTGCATTACCACTTGCTCCTCCACCGCCACCACCGTAAGCAGTTAAGTTGTCAAAAGTTGAATCACCACCTTTGTTACCATTAGATCCTAATCCTACACCGGTGCCGCCAATACCAACGGATAAGCTATAAGTTTGATTACCTACTGACTTAGAGTCAATGTAAATAACACCGCCACCGCCGCCACCACCACCGTTGCGGCCACCGCCCGCACCACCACCAGCGACAACTAATACTTTAATATTAGGGTTTGGTTTGGTATATTCTGAGTGACCAATATTACTCCATGGACCACCCTCGGGCTGATAACTGTTATAGCATTGAGCCTTTGCATCCATCATGTATGTATAACCGATTTTTGATGTCGTGAATGATGGCACTGAGGTATTTGTAGTTTGAATCCAACCAGAATCGTCAATTATTGGTGATGTGCCTATCTTGACCGTGTAATCATATTGATATCTAGCGGATGTTCCTGATGGACATGTGACGGCACCCCAGTAAAAGTTAGTACTGTACCAATTTGGGATTGAATATACGACACTCGGCACAGAAGGCGCATTGACAATTGGTTTGGTAATGCTTACTTCAGCTCCGGTAGTATTATTACTGTATGAAAAATTGTTTACCCAACAGCGAGCTTGCGCGCGGTAACTGTATTTAACACCATAATCTGCTATTGGTGGTGATGGCGGTGTCATTATTGTTGATGACCAAGCTGAATATCCTGACCAAAGGCCATCATTTATTTTGCTGTCAATGCCATAATATGGCGTTCCGCTTGCGCATATCACCGGAGTTATTGTTGCTATTACGTGATTGTCACCTGATATATAGCGTGTCATAACTGGTGCTAATGGCGCAGCGACTGCACCAGCAATCGATACCGTTCGTCGACTGGTGATTGATATAACGCTGCCCGATTCTTCTTCTCTATATTTTAGAGAATATTGCAAACATGCAGTACCTGTCAAACAATTGTTGCTTCCATCGCCAATATATGCAAATCCGTCAGTTCCAGAAGTTAAGTCGCTGCATGACGGTAAAATTGAGTTTGTGCCATTTGTTGCGGTTGGTGCTGCTAATACAGCTGAATCTAGACTAGGTAATGTAACAGATGTAACGACACTGGGGTCCTGTGTCATAGCCGCACAGCTAGGGTACTCGCCATTTTTATCGTAATATTTTTCAAGTGCTTCTGAAATAATCCTTACTCTTGAGGAGCGTTCGGCATCACGAACGTTGGCTTGGATACTACTGAAAGACATAAAACCGACAGTTGTTAAGATACCAATAATAGAAACTACAACCAGTAATTCTGCAATAGTAAACCCGCTTACGGTTTTCTTCATAAGCTAATTGTAGCAAATATGGGCAAAATAATACAATGTATTATCTTGATGCTATTTTTTCAAATCGAGTACGACCAAATGCTCGATGTGAGGTGTTCGTGGGAAGAAATTATAGCCCATGTGATAACGAATACCATACTTTTCAGCCAGTCGGGCGGTGTCGCGCGCTTGAGTAACTGGATTACATGACAAATAAATAATTCGGGCTGGCGTTACGTCTAATAATTTAGCAATAACATCTTCGTGTAGGCCAGCGCGTGGCGGGTCGACAATAATTGTACTGTCGCCTTTGATGTGTTCAAGTGCGGTTTCGCTGGGTGCTAAAATTGCCTGTACTGCTTTTTCGCGGTCAAGGGCCTTGATATTGCGTTTCATTTCGATCATGGCGTGTTCGTTAATTTCAACCATCGTGACGTTGTCGCCGCCGATTGTCAGTCCAATAGTTCCAACACCACTGTAAAGGTCAACGGTTGGTTTGTCGTCAGTCACCCATTTTTGCATGTCGCGCAAGGCTTGTTCATAAACAGAAACATTAATTTGAAAAAAGCCTTCAACGGCATAAGTAAACGGAATATCTAAAATTGTATCTGTTAAATTAGTCGTGCCCCATGATTGCAAACGTTCAGTAATGACACTGGCTGGACTTTTAGGATTAGAGTAAATTAATTCAAATCCGTTGATACTAAGTTTTTCAATTTCGGCTTCACTAAACAAGGCAAAAGTTTGGTCTTTGACGTAAAGTTGCAATGCAACATTGCCCTTTTTGTCACATCGAACCAGTAAGGTCTTTAACATAAAAGCACGAGTATCAGGTTTGGTGCGCAACAAATCGCGCATCGCGATGGCAGCACGATTAATGCTGGGGTGCGCCAAACTGGTGCCGTCAACCGGAATTTTACCGTGCGTGCCACGTTTAAAAAACGCCAAATCAATCTGTTCGGATGTTTTGTCCCACCACCAACTGAATTCAATTTTGTTACGATATTCGTACTGATTATTATCGGTGTAAACTTCGATTGCTTCGGGTAAAACAATGTCGTGTAGTTCAAAAGCCTCTTCGATGAGCGCCGCTTTGTAATGTTGCTCGCTGTCAAAAGTCATAATTTGCCAAGGGCTGGTCGACAGATAACTAGTATCGTCTCGCGGATGAATCCGTTTATCACTTGGCTGTAAAACTTCAACAACGATACCTTCGGCTAATTTAGCCTTCTTTTTGGTCATTTGGACGGCAACAGTTTCGCCGGGTAATCCACCCCAAACGAATATTTTGCGGCCGCCGTCTAGTGTACCAAGGGCTTGGCCACCACCGACGATTTTATCAAGGATAACATTAACAATAGGTAAAACTTTTTTCTTCATCCCGTTAGAATTCTTTCTTGGAAACTTATTTTTTGTCATTTTTAACATCACCGTCAGTCTTAAGACTAATTCTAACGGGATTCATCTGTACAGTATACCTTATATTGCTAAGTTATGGTCTAGTTATGACTACTTTTTGCCGCTACGTGCAAATAATTTTTTACTTTGTACTAATATTGACCCTGTTCCAAACATTAAAG
>CAISVS010000060.1 GCA_903889015.1 uncultured bacterium
CGAATCGCTGTGGGGAGCCAAAATTCACCCCTCAACCCTTGTTGGCCATATTCCATATTCCAAATTCCAATCGCTATATACCGAAGTCCGCGCTGTCATGAATTTATCAATCGAAAAAGGCGGTAGTACTAATCGAAATTACGTCAATGCCGAAGGTAAAAAAGGTAGTTATATGGACTTTGCGCGCGTTTTTCGCCGTGAAGGTTTGGCTTGCCCACGTTGTGGCACCGAAATTATCAAAATTCGCGTCGCCGGCCGCGGAACGCATATTTGCCCATCTTGCCAACTTGTTGGTAAGTAGCTATTGGAATATGGCTATTAGAATATGGCTGGAAGTAGCATTTAGTCATTGGAATATGCAAGATGGCGAATTGCAATCGCGCCAATAGCCACCTTCCAATAGCCAATAGCCAATCATCTAGGCTATAATAGCCTAGATGATTACATTCCTAATAGGTGAAAATTCATTTGAAATCGAGCGGGCGTTGCGGCAGATTACGGCTGATTTTAATGGTATCGTCGAACGAATTGACGGCAGTACATTGCAATTGGCACAACTGCCAGATTTGGTGATGGGAGTCAGCTTGTTTGCGACGGCACGGACGGTGATTATTCGTGATTTGGGGTCTAACAAGGCCATTTGGTCAGTATTAGGCGACTGGTTGTCGCGCATTTCGGATGATATTCATTTAGTGCTGGTTGAACCAAAGCCCGATAAACGAACGACAACTTTCAAGGCGCTAAAAAACCAGGCGACTGTTCATGAATTTCAGCCTTGGACTGATCGCGATACGTTGGTTGCCGAACGGTGGGTGAATGATGAATCCAAAAAACTTGGTATTGATATGGATAAATCGAGTGTTCAGGCTTTGGTACGCTGGGTTGGTATTGACCAGTGGCAATTATTTCACGCTCTTGAAAAGCTGGCACTAGTCGATATCGTATCTGTTGATGTCATTAAAAATATTATCGAACCCAATCCGATTGAAAATGTGTTCAATTTGTTTGACACCGCACTGCGAGGTGACGTCAATGACTTGCGCCAAACTTTACGTATACTGGAACAGTCCGAAGACCCATACCGATTGTTTGCACTGCTGTCCAGCCAAGTCTTTCAATTGGCCGCCGTAGCCAACGCAACTAAGGATGACAACGTCGCCAAAGATTTTGGTATTCATCCATATGTCGTGTCTAAACTGCAACCAATTGCCAAAAAAATTGGCAAATCTGGTGCTGCCAAAATAATTACAATTTTTGCCACCGCCGATGACGACATGAAGCTATCTCGCGCCGAACCATGGCTGTTAATCGAACGCGCCCTAATTAAAGTCGCGAATATATAACTCAGATTGTTACAAAAAAATAAATGTGCGTTTGAGCTAAGGCCAAACGAAGGTGTAAGTACTTCTTACTCACACCTTAAAGTTCAGCCCTATATACAATATGACGATGACGAATATCACGTATATTGCAAATCGGGCATAACCGCTTTTTAACTCGTCATCAATTAAAATGTCGATATATTTAATTAAGAGAGTCAAAAAGACATAACATGCAACTGCGACTACAATTCCAAAGGCAAAGCATACCGTCGCAACAATCAGCGCTATGCCGATAAAGTCGGCGGTATAAAATTGACCTGCAAAGTCAGTGTGCGTGTCCACCATCTTGATGGTTCTGACCAGCAACACGCCGACTATAACAAATGCTAGTATTGACGTCGTCGTCCAGATACTGAAATTAAACATAAAAAATATATTAATTTTCAACAAACAACAATGTACCAAACGCACATTGTAACAATCCGACTTATTTTAAAAGAACACCTGCCAAGAAGGCACTACTTCAGATACATTACAATACTTTATATAATTAGTCAATAAAAAAGCAGGATACAAGGCGTCCTGCTAGCGCTGTGTGGGGAATGACGCGTTAGCGTGTATCGACCCACAAAATGTCACAAAAACCGCCTTTGTTCACGCGCGCCATATAGCATGCGTCCGAACAGACGGTTGGATCACCGAACATATTTTCGAATGGCTCATGCGACG
>CAISVS010000061.1 GCA_903889015.1 uncultured bacterium
AAACAGGAATTGCAATTAACTATGGCTGATGTGGCATTAGAACAAGCGACATTAGATCAAGTTATTTTGCCGACTAAATATAATAACTTTTTTTTGGCGCCAACTATTCCTGGACTGGCCAATGCCGAGGCTCAATTGGCCCAAGCCGACCGACGTTTTTCGCGTTTAAAAAATGCTATCGAAGCTTGTACTGGTGAATATGATGTGATTGTCATCGACAGTCCGCCTAGCCTTAGTTTGCTGACCGTTAATGGGCTGGTGGTGGCTAAATACGTGTTGTTGCCGGTTCAGGCTGAGTTTTATGCCCTTGAAGGCTTAGGACAGTTGCTAGAGACGATGAAGCTAGTACGCAAAGGTATGAATCCGATGCTAGAATTGTTGGGAGTGTTGCCGACTATGATGGATACGAGAACAACTTTAAGTGGTCAGGTGCACGAAGAAATCAAAAAACATTTTCCTGGTAAGGTATTTGATACAGTTATTCCACGAAATATTCGTTTGGCCGAGGCGCCAAGCCATGGTTTGCCGATTGGTGCTTATGACAGGTTTTCAAAAGGCGCACGGGCCTATAAAGCGTTTACAAAGGAGGTGATTAGTCGTGCCAATATCTAAAAAAAGTCAAAAGCATGGTTTAGGTAGGGGCTTTGAATCGCTAATACCAACCGATTTATTGGACGAGTCATTTGACCCAACAGCTTCACAAGATCAACGAGTCAGTGAACTGCGTAATATTAAAATTGATCAAATTGTTGTTGACCCTGATCAGCCGCGACGTCAATTTAGCCAAGAGGAATTGGACGAACTGGCCGATTCGATTGATGAACACGGTGTTTTGCAACCAATTATCGTTACTCCATACAAAGGTGGCTATCAAATTGTGGCTGGTGAGCGTCGATATCGAGCGTCTAAACAGGCTGGACTGGACAAGATTCCAGCTTTGGTGCGAACCTTGACTAATCAGCACAAATTAGAGATTTCATTAATTGAAAATTTACAGCGCCAAGATTTAAATCCAATGGAAACAGCGACGGCGTATTTGAAACTGCGTGACCAATTTAATTTAACTATCGAACAAATTGGTAAACGAGTCGGTAATCGTTCGATGAGTGCTGTCAGCAACAAATTACGACTGTTAAAATTGCCTGAATTTGTTAGGGCGGCATTGGTCAGTGGGCAAGTGTCCGAAGGACAGGCAAAACCATTGATTGGCCTTGACGAAGATATTATTGAAAAAGTTTTCCCTAAAATTATCAAAGAAGAATGGACCGCCCGTAAAGTTGAACAATTTGTGGTTGATTTGAAAAAGAATCGACTGGACCACGAAGTTGTTTCTCCTAAAAAAATCGTCGAACAACCTTATAGGGTACAACTAAAGCGTATTCAAAACCATTTGCAAGCCGATGTCAGAATTCAGACTAACACCAGAGGTGCTGGACAGATTACGATTAAATTCAAAAACGAAAAAGAATTTGAACGTCTTCAAAACTTATTAGGTTAGTTTTAGAAAGTTCGAATCTTGTCGAATGGAAAGACGCGGACGCTGACTGGTCCGATGATGTCATAAAATGGAATTGTACCAAGCCCGTTACGAGAATCATATGAATTTGTACCTTGACGATGGTCGCCAGATACAAATAATTCACCATCAGGAACTTTCCAAGTACCACTACCGCTGGTTGGACTACCGGGCTCGCCATTATTGGCGTCGTCTGGATTGAAACCGTTGGGATTTGCGTTGTTGTAGACTGTATAAGAACCGTTGCTTAAAACCACTTTTTCACCAGGGAAGGCAATGACGCGTTTTACGATAAATTCATCGGCCATGCCAGTAGCGTATTGAGGGTTTTTAAAGACAATTATTTGTCCACGATCGGGGATGTAGTCTTTATTTTGAATTTGAGCCAAGGTGACTGGTATACGGTTGACTATTAAACGGTCACCAGTGAACATAGTTGTTTGCATACTAGGGCCAACTACACTATAACTACGAAAAATAAAGTTATTTATTAGTAATGTTCCGACCAGAACGCAGGCTACAAAAATAATAATGCCAAAAGCATCTTTTATAAATGGATAGCGCCGAATTATTCCTGATTCCATCTGTATCTATTATACACTGATTTATGGAGTATAAACAGAAATACTTATGTATATCAAGTGTTTTAATATGTCTGTAAGTTAGGTATAGTAGTATAAGTATTTATGAAGAACAAAAAGTCCTCGACAGATGGTTTTATTCCCAGACGGTCCGGCGAACAGCTGGGTGATTTGCATAGCGAAAACAAACGCGCTACGTTTAGCTCGGAATTAGAATATCGACCACTTCATACCGGAGATAATAATGACGTACGTCCAATCGGTGATCCACAGTCGGGCCGTGGGTTAGGTCGTTCTGATATTGATGATTCTTTGAAGGATATTGATGAAGATAGTGATGAAAAGGTTGTAAAAAAACTAAGTCGCAAACAGCGTCGACGCTTGGCTGGTCAAGTTAAAAGACCACGTAGTTTGATTAAGCGGATTATAAAATGGTTTATAATTATAATTTTTGTGGCAGCTTTGGGTGTAGGTGGGTATATGGCCTATAAGTTTTATACTGCTGGCAGTAATATACTTCAGGGTAGCTTTTTGGATATATTAAAGACTCAGGCGTTAAAACAAGATAGTAATGGCCGAAGCAACTTTTTAGTGTTAGGAACTTCGGAGGATGATTTAGGCCATGACGGAGCCAACTTAACAGATTCAATGTTAGTCGTAAGTATTGATCAGACCAATAAAAATGTCTATATGTTCAGTGTACCGCGAGATTTATATGTGAAATATGGCACAGCTTGTACTTCGGGCTATTCTGGAAAAATAAACGCGTATTTTAGTTGTGTTAATGAAGATACGACAACCGAAGCTGAACAGGACAGGTTGACTCAGACCCAAAAATTAGTCGGAGATATTTTTGGCATGGATATTCAATATGGTATTCATGTTAACCATACTGTTATAAAAGAAGCAGTTGATGCCGTTGGCGGTGTTGATGTTGATATTCAGGGCAGTAATGGCGACTCGGGAGTGTTGGATCGTAACTTTGACTGGCGCTGTAGTTATAAGTGTTATTTAGTTAAGTATGATAACGGCGTGTACCATTTGGATGGCGAGCATGCGTTATTCTTGTCGATGGCTAGGGGTGATGTGGCGCCAACTTATGGTTTAGGAAATTCGAATTTTGATCGTGAAAAAAACCAGCAAAAAATCATGATGGCCTTAAAAGATAAAGCTATGACCACTGGCACTTTGACTAATTTAACCGCAGTGATGAAATTAATTGATACTTTTGGTGCGAATTTACGTACTAATATTCAGACTGCCGAAATAAGGACAATTGCCAAGGTGGCTAGTGAAGTAAAGACATCTGATATTTTTATGCTAAGCCTAGTTGGTGTTGATAATTCTGTCGTTAAGTCTGGCAATTATGATGGCGCCAGTGTGGTGATGCCATCAGCAGGCATGTATGATTATAGTGAAATTCAAAATTTTATTAAAAAGAATGTTACCAGTGATCCTATAATAAAAGAAGCGGCGCCAATTGTTGTGCTGAATGCAACTGGTCAGGCTGGATTTGGTCAAACCAAAGCTGATGTGTTAACAGCGGCTGGCTATACGATATCGTCAGTTGGCAATGCACCTGATGGCACCTATGACAGTGTGGAAGTTTATCAAATAGGCACCGACAGCAGTGCAACAGCTGCTAAATTGGCAAAGACGTATAATGTGACAATTAAAATTACTAAGCCACCGATTACAGTTGATCCGGATGTTAAATTTGTGATTATTTTTGGAGCTACCAGTTAGGCCAAAGGGCCAATCGTGGTATACTAGTAACAGATATGGAGTTTCTAAAGATTGTTAAAAGGCGCTCGTTTCTCAACGAAGCCGTATATATCGCCCTAAACGTAGGTTTATCTGTTAGTATAATGATTTTAGTTAGGGTGACTGGTCTGTTGTGGCCGTCATTTGGGTTGGTGTTTTTAAGCAAATGGCGAATATTTGCCGTTCGACCACGTTTTTGGTTTGCTAATATCCAAACTAACATGGTAAGTTTTATTGTTAGTATTAGTTTTGTCGTCTTTTTGTATACAACAGGGCAGGCTAATCTTAGTGAATTGCAAATCATTATTTTTCAGAGTTTGTTAGTGTTGCTTGATATCATTTGGTTGGTTTTATTAAAGCCTCAATCAAAACGTCTGTATGTTGTTTTGCAGGCTGGTGTGGCCTTGTTTGTTGGTATAACAGCAATCTTTAGTATGTCTTATGGTTGGATGTCGTCATTTGTTGTTTTACTGACTTGGCTGGTTGGTTACGCAGTCGCCCGACATGTACTTAACAGCTATGATGACGAAGCTCATGCTTTATTCTTGAGTTTGGCTTGGGGGTTTGTGTTGGCCGAGATTGGATGGTTGGCATATCATTGGACGATTGCGTATCAATTGCCTCTAGTTAAAGGTATATTGTTGCCACAGGTTTCGATTATTGCTTTGTGTTTTGGATTTTTGACTTATAAGTCGTATGATTCATATTATCACCATCAAAAAATTCGGTTTGTTGATATTATTTTGCCACTTTTATTTACAGTCAGTATTGTTGCGATGTTGCTGATTGCATTTAACAATGTGACTACTGGTGTTTAAAGACGATTATATAGTTGGCTTGTTGAATAACCGTAAATGAATGTTTTTCAGCGTAGTTTATTAGGTCAGGGTGTTGATCTGGGTCGGCTTCGATAATTAAATATCCACTGCTGTGTAATATTTTTTTAGCTTGAGTTATTAATTCTTCGATTAAAGCTTTGCCGCCATTATCGGCGAATAAAGCCAGCGCTGGTTCGTAGTTTGTCTCGGGTGATCTGTCCCAAGATTCGTCGACATATGGTAAATTGGCTATGATAATATCAAGTTGGTCTGGATAGTTTTTCAGTAGGTCACTTTGTAATATTTTAACATCGGCTGATAAGGTTTTGGCATTTTGGGATGCAACCTCTAAAGCTTCGGGGCTGATATCTGTTAATGTGACGTTTAGGTTGGGAAATTCTAGTTTTGCGGTGATACCAAGGCAGCCGCTGCCAGTCCCAACATCAATTAGGTTGGTAGTTGGCAAGTGATAATTAGTAGGCGATAATATATCTTTTAATATTGTAATAATATCTTCAGATTCAGGGCGGGGGATTAAGGTTGCTGGGGTGACTGTGAAGTTTCGCCCATAGAATTCTTTATAACCTGTTATGTAAGCGATAGGTATACGATTTAGGCGTTTTGTTATATAGCCATCGGCGTCATTTAGTTGTTGTTCGTCAAGAATTTGATCGGGATGGGCGTGTAAATATGTGCGATCTTTTTTTAAAGCGTCAGCCAAAAGAATCTCGGCATCTAGGCGCGCGCTAATTATATCGGCGACCGATAATTGTGTTGTTGCGGAAATTATCCAATCTTTAATGGCTGGCATTGGCGGCGTTCAGCTCTCTTTCGTAGCTTTGCAAGTGTTCAATTAAATCTTCGATATCGCCATTCATGGCACCAGGAATATTACTACGTGAGTATCCGATGCGGTGGTCAGTAATGCGGTCTTGAGGGAAGTTGTAGGTCCGAATTTTTTCGCTACGGTCGCCTGATCCGATTAGACTGCGACGTTCGGCGGTTTGTTTAGCTTGCTCGGCATCAATTTTTTGTTGAAGTAAACGACTGCGTAAAACGCCCATGGCTTTTTCTTTATTTTTCGTTTGAGATTTTTCGTCTTGGTTAATAACTACCATGCCACTTGGAATGTGAGTGATACGAACGGCGCTGTCGGTTGTATTAACAGATTGGCCACCATGTCCGCCCGAACGATAAATATCGATACGTAAATCATTGGCGTTGATTTCGATGTCGGCTTCTTCGGCTTCGGGCAAGACAGCCACAGTAACGGTGCTGGTGTGGATGCGGCCTTGTGATTCAGTAGTTGGAATACGTTGCACGCGATGAACGCCAGATTCAAATTTGAGTTTAGAATATGGAGCGTCGCCTTTGACATTAAAAATAACTTCTTTTAGGCCGCCCGAATCGTTGGCACTTTCGTTAATAAGCTCGGTTTTAAGTGAATGAGTTTCGCAATAACGCAAATACATTCGGTAAAGTTCGGCTGCAAACAAACTGGCTTCGTCGCCACCGGCGCCAGCCCGAATTTCAACGATAATGTTCTTTTCGTCGTTCGGGTCTTTGGGTGCCAACATTGCAAATAAATCTTCTTCCAATTTTTCCAGACGATTTTTGATATCATCGACTTCGATGGCTGCCATTTCAGCTAGTTCGTCGCTGCCACTGGCGAGTTCTTTAGCTTCTTCTAGTTGATTTTCGAGGGTTTGGCGCAAAATTGCTTTTTCCAAAATCTTTTCAAGCTCGGTCAAGCGTTTGTTTTTTGCGGTGTAATTTGGGTCAGTATAGGCAGAAGGTGACGACAAAAATGAAGTTAACTCGGTTTTCTCGAGTTGTAATTCGTCGATGTTGAGCGATATCTTTGCCATATTTTCCTTTAGCGTTTAACTTTCATAATTCATTGTAACAAAAAAGAGGCCATCATGACGATAGCCTCTTTTTAAATTGGCGCTACTTTTCAGTTTTGCTGGCTTTGCGAGTGCTGGCTTTTTTAGCTTTGCTGGCAAGTGCAGCTTTGCGAGCTTCGGCAGCTGCAAATTTAGCTTTAAAGCGATCGACGCGACCTTCGGTGTCGATAATCTTTTCTTCACCTGTAAAGAATGGGTGAGAAGCTGATGAGATGTGGACTTTAACAAGTGGATACTCGTTGCCGTCTTCCCATTTAATAGTTTCGGTAGTTTGCGCGGTAGACTGTGTCAAAAACGCAAACCCAGCCACCTCGTCGCTAAATACGACAGGGCGATATTCGGTTGGGTGTAATTTAGTTTTCAT
>CAISVS010000062.1 GCA_903889015.1 uncultured bacterium
AATTGTGAAATATACCTTGTTAGCATATGGGCAGTTGGTTAGAGCGTCTACGCGGATCTATTCCCGCCTTCGGCTGAGCCAACTGAGCTACACTACCATATCGTATGTTGAATTGTGAAATATACTTTGTTAGCATATGGGCAGTTGGTTAGAGCGTCTACGCGGATATATTACCGCCTTCGGCTGAGCCAACTGAGCTACACTACTGTGATACACCAGATAATTGTAGCAAAAAACAGATTACTATTCTAGATGCATATCTGCGTCTGTTGATTTTTTAGCCAAATACCTTTTTTATCTATTTCAAACTAAACGAATCGATAAACTTATTGAAATTATCTTGAGAAGCATAGCTGGTATCAATAACGTACAGCGTATTACCTTTGAAAAAGACCAAGCCGTATTTTGTTACATTATAACCACCACCGTAATCAATAGTAATGGTTTCTTTTAATGCTCTTTGGCCATTAAATGCCACAATTTCGTCCGATGTAATAGTTGCGTCTTGATCAGCCCCAACAGCATTGTTAATCGCAACATACAACTTGGCATCACCTTCCGCCAATGAAGACATAAAAGCATCCGAGAATGTAGTCAGCTCGACTTCATAATACCCATCTAAATTTGACCTTGAATAATAAGTCATTGGTGAAGTTTCACCGTTCATCGTAAAGTCAAACGTGTTCTTATATGGAATACCGGGGAATTGAATACTAAAACCTGAATCAGCAGCCAAAAAAACACGCCACGATGTATCATTTGCCGTAGCAGCGGCTTCTTTTTCAGCCAATGTAGCATTGCTGCTTTTTAACAAAGTAATATAATCATCTTTTTGTTTTTGCTGAGCAGTCAAAGTAGCATTTAAAGCTTGAAGTGACGTAATGCTAGAATCTCTTTGTTCGATATCTTTTTGTAACTTTGTTTTATCAGTCTGGAGTGATGTTATATTTGAATCTTTTGTATGGACTAAATCGTTGGCTAATTTATCACGCCAAAAATATACACCAACCGCTGACGCTATAAACAGCAACACTATCAAAACGATTTTTACCGGCTTACCTAAAGACTTCTTTTTGGGAACTGGGACACCAACATTTTGAACTGTAGCTTCTACATTTGGTGCATCTGCTTGATTATCCATAAATTAACCTCCATCTATTATGCCTAGTTTAACATAACCGATAAAATATAGATAAATCATAACCATTTCTAATGATATTTTCGCTAAATAATGTAATAATAATTACAAAGAAAGAGGGCAAAAATATGACAAATAATGTACTGGGCATCGTAGTATCATTTGCATTCATAGCTGTCATTATGGCGCTATCGACGGTTTTACAAAAACTAAAAATTATCGGTGATGAGGGCGCCAGAAAGTTAATTCACATCGGCGTTTCAAACTGGTGGTTAATTTATGTCATTTACTTTGACAATATTTGGTTTGCTTGCGTTGTACCAGCGATTTTTATTGCCCTAAATTACGCCTCTTATAAATTAGACCTTGTCAAAGCTATGGAAAGAGACCCCGAAGAAAAAAGTCTTGGGACTGTCTATTACCCAATGTCATTATTGATTTTAGTAATCGCTTCAACCCTGATGAATATACCCTATTTAGGCGCACTGGGTATTTTTATCATGGGCTATGGTGATGGTCTGGCTGGATTAATTGGCAAAAAATACGGCCGACAAAAACTGTATCAAAAAAAATCAGTTATCGGCACAGCAACAATGTTTACGGTTTCACTCATCGTTTCATATCTAATATTATCGGTATACACGCCAAATATTAGCGTCATTGGTAGTTTGTTAATTGCCAGCGTTGTCACGTTTATTGAGTTAGTTACGTCTAGTGGTCTAGATAACATTACCGTACCGCTGGGGTCATCAGCCATTTATTATCTGTTAATCACATTCGGAAGCCAACAAATTACAACTGATTTAGTAATTGGAATATTATTAAGTGTTTTAATCGCCGTAGCCGCCTACAGTCGCAAATCACTCGATCGTAGTGGCGCAATCGCCGCTATTATTGTTGGGTCGGCTATTTATGCCTTTGCCGGACTAGCCGCTTGGATTGCATTAATACTTTTCTTTGTTTCATCCAGCGTTATTACTCAGTACAAAAAAGCCAAAAAAGCCAAACTATCGATTGAGTATAAAAAGTCCAGCCGTAATTACAAACAAGTTTTGGCCAGCGGTTTAATACCAGCTGTTTTGTCAGTCGCCTATTTTGTCACCAAATCTGAAGCTGTTTTATTGACCGTAATTGCCGCCATCGCCGTCAGCTGTTCAGATACATGGGGATCTGAAATTGGCGTTTTAAACAAAGGTAAAACCGTCTCGATTACAACCTTCAAGGCCGTACCCAAAGGCGAGTCTGGCGGCGTCAGTTTACTAGGCACCAATGCATCACTGGCTGGATCATTTATGATTGCCGTATTTTTTGTCGCTAGTCAATTCACAACTTCCAGTTCATCATTAATGCACGGCCTACAAATATTAGTATTAATTACCTTGTTAGGTTTTGCTGGTTCAATTATCGACAGCTTGCTGGGTGCTAAGTTTCAAGTTAAATATATCGATTCAAAAACCAAATCAATCACCGAATCTGAACAAACAAATGGCAAATTAAATAAACAAACTTCGGGCATTAAATTCATCAACAACGATATGGTCAATCTGCTGTCCAGTGTTGTCGCCGGTGCGATTGCTTTAGCCGTTTTTGTTATTACAATTAAATAATTAATGGCCGGTAATTAACAACTTCGTTTCACTGTCGGTATTTAGTGCCGCCGTGCCGCCAACTGGAAAAGTAATTTTAGGATCAGTATGTCCAAAATCGACACCAGCAATGACTGGCAAATTATCAAGTTCTTTTTTGGATTTAATAATTTTAATCAAAAATTCATTAGTCATACCAGCTGCTTTTTGAAAACGACCAATTACAACACCGCGAACACCACTAAAATCAGGCAAATTAATTAGTGATTGCAAATTACGATCAAATTCCATTACATCAGTTCCTGTCGCCATCGCATCATCTTCGATAAACAAAATCGAATTGTTTAAACTAGGCATATACTTAGTACCTTGCAATAAATTCAATGTACACAAATTCGCACCGATAATCGTACCCTCGGCCACACCCTGATTAATTGTCCAAATGCCGTTATTGTCAATTAATTCTCTGTTATCTTGGTTTTTGTGCCAGTGGTCATCACTCCATTTATCCGAAGCACTGACGGATATTACCTCACTAGCAATGCAGGCTTGTTTGAAATAACCCAACGTATAATCAAAATATAGTTTTTGCCCAAATGACCAATAATGTGGGCCTGAATATGTCACCACCCCCGTTTTGGCAAAAATTGCATTATTGAGCGCTGTAATATCCGAAAATCCGCAAAAAACTTTTGGATTATTCGCAATCAAATCCCAATCAATATAATCCAATAATTGATTACTGTTAAAACCACCAATTGCCGAAAAGATACCTTTAACATTAGAATCGGCAAACGCTTCGTGCAAATCAGCCAAACGCGACTCAATACTAGACGAGTTAAACTCATCAATCTCATCAACATGCTTACCAAACGTAACTTTGAATCCCAAATCAGATAGTCGCTGATTGGCAATTGCCTTGGCTTCATCATCAATAATCGCCATTGACCGAGCCGGTGCGATAACTCTAATTTCATCACCAATTTTTAGTTTTTCAGGTATTATCATACTTAAATCATAACAATCAACAAATGAAAAAGCCACACACCTCCACCTTAAAAAGGCAGTCAGTGTATGGCTTGATTTTGATATAGCGCGAACGCGTTGCGTCAGCGGGGTAAGTTTACCCTATTCTTTGAACCTGAATCGGTTCTAATTCAAGGACATGTACATCAGGCATGCCAACGAATGGAGGATATTGATGCACAAGCACATCATAAGCTTCCTCCATGCTTTCCGCGTGCGGAACAATCTGTTGCCATGGTAAATCACTGACAACTTCGCGCAAATTAGGATATACCCAAACAGATTTGACCAAGACCAAGCCTGATGACCGTGGAGTCATTAGCTCAATTTGATGACCTGCCTGATATATCTTAATACAATCGTAACCGACTCGTACCTCAAGACTTTTATGCCCACTCATGATTTCATGGTAGCATTTAGTCCCGATTCGCAAGCGCTTGATATTGTTAAGCAGGCCAAGATTACGATGTTCTTCAGGAACAAACTTTACGCCATACTCATCAAAAAAACGAGTAGGCGGTGTATAAATTAAAGTTTTAGTGTCCATTATTTTATACAGTTTTGGCTACAAATATTTGTAGCGTTATAAAAAAATTAAACCTAAGAACCAAGATACTATACCACAATTTATTATCTTTTGACAAAGAAAAATGTCATGTTCGCTACCCATTGGGGCTGCGAACACGACAAGGATTTGATGTTTTAGCGAACGCGTTGCGCTCAGCCTTCGGGACATCGACCCTACACTCAAACAGCGCATGCATTGTCTTCAACTTGTTTGCACAGCAAACTAGTCTCAACAACGCGTCTGCGATGTCTTTTTTTCGTAGTGCCAATAACACTAAAACCATTACTGCTGAGAAATTTCAGCGCGATGACATTAGTATCGGCGATGGTGCAGTGCAGGTTGCGGAAGCCATGTTCACGAGCATATTGCTCGACATAACTTAGCAAACTTCTGCCGACACCGTTCCCACGAAATCTCTCATGTACTATCAGCAGACTAATATTAATTGTCGATTTTTTCCTTTCGACAAAGTGTATCAGTCCGGCTGGTTTCAAATAATCTTCCGCAACAGCGATATATTGTCCAGCCGACGAACCACCGAAAACATCCTTGCCTCCGTTGATAAATTGGTCGAATATATACTGTGCACGAGCAAAGTGATCACTTTTATAAAAAGAGCTTAAAACTCGATTTATTAAATGCTTTGCCCACTCAAGGTCTTCATTATTTGCATAACGAATAACCTTGTTATAAATTAGTTGGTCCATGATAACCTCTATATTTTATAACGTTGAAAAATTATTTATTACAAAGAGCAACTATATTATGCCACGAAAAAAGAAAAAAAGCCATGTCAGCGAACCTTGTGGGTTGCGGACATGGCTGCAGTATATAGACTTTATAAGTCCAATATACCTCTTGGGTGTTCTTTGCTTAATTTTATACCACGAAATATGTCATTTTACAAAAGAATTCAAAAATAGCAAAAACCACGCATTTTTGCGTGGTTTTTTAGACTTAAACTAGTATAATTTAAGATTGGGTCGAAAAGATATCAGCTTCACGTCGACTAAGAAAACTTAGCAACTGCTCGTTAGTACGTGGTTGATCCCAAGAAGCCGTTTCAAGAGCCAATATATCCGACACGTTGACGTCTTCTATGTTTAAGATTGGTGTATCCATTTCTGTTTCCTTTTTTTGTTTTTATTGTTTGATATATCTATTTAAGCATAAATGTGATAAATATGCAATACCTAAAATGCACATTTTTGCCCTTTCGTCGTGGTTATGTTAAATTAGAGATAGGAAAATAAAAAAATAAAAAATCATGGATATATTCAGCTCTCTCGCAATCGTTACTCTGGCCGGTCTGGTTCACGCCAGCTTTCAGTTGAGTATCAGTGTATTAACATTGCTGAGTGGCCATACAATTGGCGCCAAAAGATCTCACGCCAGATTGTTACGTCTGACTAGCAGTTTCGTCTTTGGGACTGGACTAATGACGGTATTATTATTGTCATTTACGTCGTTATTACTATTAAACATTTTTGGCAATCATACTCCGCAATTAATTTGGGCTATAGCTTGCGGATTAACAGTTGGCGTCGCCATCGCGATTTGGGTATTTTATTATCGCCACGAAAAGGGAACTACGCTGTGGATTCCACGCAGTATGGCTACTTATTTAAATAAGCGCACAAAATTAACCAAACTTAGTGGGGAAGCATTTGGATTGGGACTAAGTAGTGTAATCGGTGAAATTATATTCATCATTGCCCCGCTGTTTATCAGCGCCCTTGTGTTGATTCAATTACCTGCCGTTTGGCAATTAGTTGGCATTGGAATTTACACATTAGTTTCGATGTTGTCGATCATCACCGTTTGGGTGTTAATTGGCAGTGGCCATGCCTTATCAGATATTCAGCGTTGGCGCGAAAACAACAAACATTTTATACAATTTACAGCCGGAACTGGTTTAGTTATTTTAGGATTTTTTGTCTATGTCTACCAAGTTTTAGGCGGCAGTATCGGAGTTAGTTGATATGGAATTATCAGTTGATATCATCAAGCGCGGCGGCAGTCGTCCAACCGAAAAATTTTTACGGGACAAATTACACCGCAGTATTGTCGCTGCTTGCCTAAGCGTCAAAGCACCTACTGGCCAAGCTGAAGCCGCCGCCAATGCCGTTTGCGATAAAGTTATTGGCTGGTTGCAGCAACATCCCGAAGTTACCAGTCATGATATTAGGGTTGTTGCCGCTCGCCACTTAAAAAGTTACCACCCCGAAGCCGCATATTTATACGAACAACACAAAATCACTATTTAAAAACAGGAGTTATTATGGCCAAAAAATACGAATTTGATTATGACCTTATCG
>CAISVS010000063.1 GCA_903889015.1 uncultured bacterium
CCAATGTCCTGTTTGTCTGACGCGGTAATAATAAAGTTTAGGCCACTTTGTATCCTGCGTAACTCACTACGTTCAGACATACTCGGATAGCAAGGTGTCCTAAACTTTATTCTTCCGGTCAGCCAAAGGGACACTGGATTAGCAATGGGATGTCGGGTGGCTGGCGATAGACCTTGAAAAACCTCACACTCAGAATTGAGTTAAATAATAAGATTGATATATGTCGCGAGCCGTCGAATGCGACACAAACAATTCAGTCGGCTGTTAGATTACCGTAAAAATGGTTAGTTAGTTTCATTGCTAGTCGAGGACCACCTGAACCCAATTGTTTGCTATTCAGCAAAACAATTGGCATGAAGGCGATCCTTCACTTTATGGTACCGTCCACGCGTACCATACAGGAAGGTCGTTCCGCAGACTACAAAGAAACTAACTGAGTATTTTTAAACGCGTAATCTAAGTGGCGACTGAATTGTTTGAGGCGAAGTCGACGGTGACCTTATAAATAAGGTTAATTATCAAACTCAACTGGCATCACACTCTCGGCCCATAACTGCAATTCTTGCAAAACAAATAATTTGCCTTCATCAGTAATCGTGGCTGATAATTTTTGTAATGATTTAACAAATTCAGGCATTGACGATGTTATTTTGTCTGATCGCCATTTTTCCCAGGCAATCGCCTCGTCTTCGGCTAAACTTTTTGGAAAATTGCGAGCTTTGTAATGTAACAGTAGCGGTTCAAGACGTTCGTCGGTAAAATTGGGATGAAAATCGGCCAACTTACGCTCGTCAGCATTACGAACAGTTTCAATTCGCATTTTATCAATATCAGGCACAAATCCATCGTACAGTTGTGCCTCGGGATCGGGCGATTTTTTGAATTCTTCACGGCCTTCCAAAACCGTCCGCACATTTTCAGCAAATGCGGGTGCCGACAATAATATTGTTTTATGTTTTGTAATCGTTGATTCATTCAGTGATATTTTATTCCAGCCATCACCTGCTGCCAACACGCCCAGTGGCGCAACTGCTGGCGCTCGATTATACTGTAATTCTTTGACTGGCAATTTTACAAAGTCATCGGTTTGACGCTGTTCCCAAGTTGCATAAATTTTGGCCGCTAATTCTTTGGAACTTAGATTAATAAACGGCGTTGGGTCAATTCGCAAATCATAAATAATAACATTGCCATTTTTGCCAGCCGTCAGCGGAAAAGCCACGGTCGCTTTGTTGTAGGACGCATCTAGTCGCCCACTAGCGTAAACAAATGGCTGTTTGTAATCCAAATTTACCAACTTTTTAACTTCATTTTTATCACGCAACTTCAATAAATATTCATACAACTGTGGCTGCTTGTCGCGAATTAATTTAGTTACTGCAATCAGCGCTTCAACATCAGAAAGCGCATCGTGCGCCTTAAAATGATCGATTTTATTAGCGCTGGCGATTAATTCCAGCCGATTAGTAGCGACACCTTTGTCGTCAACTGGCCATTCGATCCCCTCAGGCCTTAATGCCCGAGTCATCCTAATTACATCCAACAAATCCCAACGTGACCGACCATCCCGATAACTCCATTCGTATGGATCATAAAAATTACGCCACAACAAATGGCGGATAAATTCATCATCAAAACGAATATTATTAAAGCCAACAATAATCGTATCAGGCGTAAAAACTTCATCAATTATTTTTTTCGAAAACTCTGATTCTGTAAAACCATCTTCAACCGTTTGTTGTGGTGTGATACCAGTCACCATCAAAGCTTCGGGACTTGGCAAGACGTCATCATTCAACTTCACCAACATATTGTAAGGCTCTCCAATCGGGTTCAAATCCATATCAGTCCGAATACCTGCAAATTGCATAATCCGCGCCTCACGCGCGTTTAAACCACTGGTTTCAAGATCGTAAAAGAAGAA
>CAISVS010000064.1 GCA_903889015.1 uncultured bacterium
CCAAAGGTCGCTATTAATGAAGCTGTCGAGCTGGCAAAAGCGTTTGGTTCTGATAACTCAAGCAAGTTTATTAATGGCGTACTCGGTACAGCCTACCGTACACTTGTGGAGGATACAACCAATGGCAGCACCACGGTTTGACAAGATAAAAAAGTACTTTAATCCTAAAAAGTATCAGATTCAAGAGATAGTTCGTGAGCCAACATCAGGTGGCATTATTTTCCGTCGTGACAAAGATGGCGGCGTTGAGATTTTACTAATTCAAGATGGCAAAGACCGTTGGACGATTCCAAAGGGCCATATTGAACCAGGTGAAACTGCTCAACAAACAACCCGTCGTGAGATTGGTGAAGAGGCCGGCCTGCACGAAATGGATATTTTGGGCTGGTTGGGTAAAATCTATTTTAGATACCGTCGAATCGACAAATTAGTCTTGATGACGACGCAAATTTATTTGGTGCGTGCCAAAGGTGACACAGATGACATTACTAAAGAAGATTGGATGAAGGATATTCGTTGGTTTAAATTCCACGATGCCTTGGACGCAATCGAATACGAAGACATTGGCAAGTTAATGTTGCTGGCTATGAAAAGAATAAGACAGGAGAATCTGTAAGATGAGTGGGATGCAAATCGAACCTTATCAAAATTTTGCTAGGGAAAATTTAGGCTTTGAATTTAACGACATTCAATTGTTGATTACGGCGTTGACGCACCGAAGTTATGTTAATGAACACAAAAAAAGCGTTCGCGAACACAACGAACGTTTGGAATTTTTGGGTGATGCCGTGTTGGAATTGGTTGTAACTGATCATTTGTACCGCAATTTTCCAACTGATGCCGAAGGTACTTTGACCAGTTGGCGTGCCGCCCTAGTTAGAACTGAAAGTATTGGTGCCGCTGGTATTAGTATTGGTTACGAACCACTTGTTCGAATGAGTCGTGGTGAAAAGCAAGGTGGCGACAGGGCCCGACAACAGATACTGGCTAATGCTTTTGAGGCTGTTACTGGTGCGATATATTTGGAACGCGGTTATGATGACGCGGCGGCCTTTATTCACAAACATATCATTAGTAAATTGGATGGAATTTTACAAACTGGCAGTTGGCGCGATGCTAAATCGCATTTGCAAGAAGTGTCACAGCGGACTGATGGTCAAACGCCACAATATCGAACAATCGATGAAGTTGGTCCTGATCATGACAAAATCTTTACACTCGGCGTTTACGTTGGTGACAAATTAATGGGTACCGGCAGTGGCCCCAGCAAGCAAGTTGCTCAGCAACAAGCCGCCCAGGCGGCGTTGGAAGAATACGCTAAACGATCAGCTGCGTAAAAGTTGGGGCTGGGGGCACTTACCGATTGACTCTTGAGGCAAAACAGTGTAAAATTGGTATCAGTAAAAAATTATTTAATATCGCTTTTAAGCGAAAAGACAAAGGAAGTTTATATTTATGCTCGCAATTCGTTTGCAACGTGTCGGCCGTAAGGGCTTTGCAAC
>CAISVS010000065.1 GCA_903889015.1 uncultured bacterium
GCCATCGACCTTTAGCTCTAGTCAGCATGTATCATTAACTGGTGGTAGTAGTGATGGTAAAACGTATTGTATCGACGCTGTCAGTTCTGATGATGCAAATCTTTATTATTATATAAATTCAGCTAATACTAACCAAGGTGCTCAACAGGGTACTTGTGATACAAATCATGCTCCAACGACAGTACCTGTGGTGACAGTTGCTCTTAGTGGTATAAATATTCAAGCAACCAGTACTGCAATTACATGCAATTCGAGTACACCACAGTATCGATTCAGCTATCACATAGATGATAGCGTGACATGGTCAAGCTATTCTGATTGGTTAATATCGCCAATATCAACTCAGGTCGCAGTGGAAGGTTTAAAATATGGTTATATAGCACAGGCACGTTGTTATATTAGCGATACAATTTATAGTCCAGTTGCAACTGGAGTAGAATCTGCTCCGTTTATAAGTCCGGTAAATCCACCAGCCATAGCTCCTTCTGTTGCGGTAGCATTAAATGGAGGTAATGTTACGGCAACAGCAACACCTGTTACTTGTACTAGTGGCATCACGCCACAATATTCATTTAAATATCACAAAAACGATAGTGCTACTTGGTCTAGCTTCTCAGATTGGTTAACATCATTAACCTCAACTCAAATTCCGACTGAAGGTGAAAAATATAGTTATATAGCACAGGCACGTTGTTATATTAGTGATAGCCGGAATAGTTCAGCAGCCACTGGAAGTGAAGGAACTCCATATATTCATCCTATTGCGACTGTGCCATCAGCTCCAGTTGTTAGCTCGACGTCAAATTCATGGCCAAACACAGTGTTTGCATGGACAACGCCAACTTGCCCTTCTGGTATGTGGGCTAGTTATCGATATGACTATACTTATACTGGAGGATATGACTCATTGTGGCAGATACCTTTTCCTGTTGTTAATAGCGTCACTTTTTCAACGTCAACCACATCATATACATACTCGCTTGCTGTTCAAGCAAGATGCACCAATAACTTTACAAATGGAAACTGGAGTACGTCTGCTTCAACCAGCTATACTAGAACCAACTCGGCTATTGCGAGAGCCTGGGGTGGTGGCGGTAATGGAAACGGTTCACTTGTAGCTGGTGGTGGTGGTGCATATTCAAGTAAAACAATTGTTTTGCCAGCGCAATCGTATGCTGTTGGTGTTGGTGGTGCTACAGGTGATTCGTATTTTATAAATACTTCGACTTTGTTAGCAAAAGGAGGCGGTACCTCATCAGGCGGTCAAGCCTCCGGTGGTGTTGGTGACGTTAAGTATAGTGGTGGTAATGGTGGCCAGGGTTATGCTGCATCCGACTGGGGCGGTGGCGGTGGCGGTGGCGCTGCTGGTCCTGACGGTAATGGTGCTACAGGCCAGACTTCGCCATCAAACGGTCGTGGTGGCGTCGGTGGCGCTGGTGATAATGGATCAGGTGGCGCTGGTGGTGCATTGGGTGCATGTAGAAACTGTACTGGTTGGGGTGGTACGTCAAATGCTAAAGGTGGTGGCGGTGGAGCTGGAATTTGGAATAACGGAACTGGTGGTGCTGGCGGAAATCCTGGTGGCGGTGGCGGTGGCGGGAACACTGGTCCAGGACCTGGTGTAGCTGGTCAAGTGCAGATCTTTTATCCGACTGGCTCAATGTCGGCAACTGGTGGTTCGATATCAACCCCTGGTGATGGCTATACATATCATATGTTTACTGGTAGTGGAACATTCCTAGTCAATTAAATTATGAAGGGTAAAAATAAATATAATGCCAAATAATGCATCTATAAATCCAGATAATAAAAAGAAAATTGTCTATATTATTATTCCAATTATTATAATTATTGTTGTAGCGATTGTTACTGTTGTAATTATCAAATCGATAAATGACAATAATTCTAACAGTAGCAAGTCAGAAATAAAAGTTCTGACTGCAAAAGAAAAAGCAGACGCACAGACGAATGATGCTGTTAGTATATTACATTCTGATCCAGTAAAATCTAAAGAGTTATTGTTGCAACTATTACAAAAATATAAAGATCTTAACGATACGAATGGTGTTATTAACGTTGAATCTCAGCTGTACTATCTTGATCATGTAGTTAAAAACTAGTCAGTTTTGTGGTATACTTTGTCTAGTTATATGAATAGGCAATATATCATTTTTATCATCAGGTGGCTGTTTAACTCATTAGGGTTATGGATGGCTGTTCAGCTGTTAGGAACGGCTAACAATATTAATGTGAATATCGGTTTTGCTGGTTTTTTGGTAGCTGGACTGGTGTTTTCTATTGTTAATGCAGTGCTGAAACCACTAATTATTGTACTAGCCCTACCTGCGATACTTTTAACACTAGGGTTCTTCATGCTAATCGTCAATGGTTTGATGGTATATCTCTCTCTAAATATATTTTCTGACATAAAGATGACATTTTTAAACTCAATCTTAACTGGAATGATACTAAGTCTGGTAAACTATATAGTAAGTGCAACATTAGTTGTAAAAACAATTGAAAGTAATTAAGGAATAAGTCATGAATATTAATAGCATTTTACAGATTACAACAATCGCTTCGGCGGTACTGATGATTTTGGCAATTTTATTGCAACAACGTGGTGCATCACTGGGGGCTGGTTTTGGTAGTACTGGCGAATTATATACAACTCGTCGCGGAATTGATAAAAATCTGTTCGAAGTGACTATCATATTAGCCGTTATTTTTGTACTTTCTATATTAGCTGGGCTGATTTTGCCCGCTGTTAAATAGGTTTTAATCAATGGCAGATGATAGCCGTAAAAAATGGTATCGCTTGCCAAAAGTAAGCCTTAATAAAAATTTATTAAAAGTTCGGATGCGTAAAGTTGAAAAAGCTACTCTTCGTCATGCCCACAAATTTGTAATTAAACGTTGGAGCAGTGTTCGTGAAGTGCAATGGCATGTTATTACGTGGGTTCTTGTGATGGGTTTGTTGATTGCGGCGACTGGTTTGCAATTAATGTGGTATCAGCAAAGTTATCGGACTAATGTTGCCGCCAAAGATGGTACATATGCCGAGGCAGTGTTGGGGCCAGTTGATACACTTAATCCTATATTTGCCACTTCAAGCGCCGAACAATCTGTCAGCCGTTTGATATTTTCAAGTTTACTAAATTATGATAAAACTGGTCATTTAAATAATGATATAGCAACGAGCGTAAAAGCTAATGAAACAAATACTGTTTATACGGTTGGCATTAGGTCGGATGTAAAATGGCAAGACGGCGTCAAATTAACCGCTAATGATGTGGCTTTTACTATTGGACTTATTAAAGACGTCAACGTTCGATCATCAATTACCGGTTGGAAAGATGTATCAGTTAAAGTGATTGATGATACTACGATTGAGTTTACTTTACCTACGGTTTACGCAGCATTTAGGCACGCATTAACTTTTCCAATCGTACCAGAACATATTTTGTCAGGAATTCCAGCTAGCGGTATTCGTGAAAATATTTTTAGCAAGAACCCAATTGGTAGTGGACCATTTAAATTACATCTTGTTCAAAATGTAGACGCTAATTCGACTAGTAAAGTTATATATTTAGTTAGAAGTGATGAATATTATGGTGGTTCGGCAAAGCTAGCAAGGTTTCAATTGCACGTTTATGATACAAGTGACTTAATTGTAAAAGCGTTATCTGGTAATGAAGTAAACGCGGCGGCTGACTTGTTGCCAGCGGATATAAAACAAATTGACGCAAAACAATACAATGTATCGACCGAACCCATCCAAAGTGGTGTTTATGCGATATTAAATACAAAAAGCCCAATACTGTCAGATGTTAATCTACGGCGAGCGTTACAAGTATCGACTGATACAAATGCGATTCGTAAAAAATTGCCGACAGGTACTTTGGCCTTGGATTTGCCTTTTACGGCTAGTCAATTAACTGGTGATATTCCGGTAGTTGCTGGTTTTGATGTTGCGGCTGCCAAAAAGATACTTGATGATAATGGCTGGGTGTTAAATTCTAAAGGTATCCGCGAGAAAGACGGTAAAGAATTAGTCTTGTCGGTTGTAACGGTTAAAAACAGTGAGCTTGAAAGCGTGTTGGACGTCCTTTCGAGTCAGTGGCGAGCTTTAGGGATTACGATTAGCACACAGGTGATTGATCCAGCTGATGTAGCACAGAACTTTGTTCAGTCGATTTTGCAGCCACGTAATTATGATGTGTTGTTGTATCAATTGAATATTGGTGCCGACCCAGACGTTTATGCCTATTGGCATTCGTCCCAAGCAACTGCTCAAGGTTATAATTTTTCAAATTATTCGAACATAATTAGTGATGATGCATTAACATCAGCTAGAGTTAGGGTTGAGTCTAATTTGCGTAATGCAAAATATATTACATTCGCCAGACAGTGGGTTTACGATGCGCCTGCGATTGGTTTATATCAGTCAAATACGCAATACGTTTTTAGCCGAGATGTAAAATCAGTCGACAGTTCAGCTGTTTTTGTGTCATCGATTGATCGGTATGATAACATACTTGACTGGTCAGTTGGCAGTCGAAGTGTTTACAAAACGCCATAGTTTAGCAGAATAATTAAAAACAATAGTCGTTTGACTATCGTTTTTAATTGGTGCGCGCGAGAAGACTTGAACTTCCACGTCCTTACGAACACTAGCACCTCAAGCTAGCCTGGCTACCAGTTACAGCACGCGCGCATTCTGGTACATTATAACATCATCATTTTGTTTGATGAATACTTTCGGATTTGTTGTCTTGCAAAACAATCTGTATATCTGTATAATCCCTAGAGTGTGGGCGCTTAGCTCAGTTGGCTAGAGCATCTGCTTTACACGCAGAGGGTCGGGGGTTCGAGCCCCTCAGCGCCCACCACGAAAAATCCCGTCCTTTTGGACGGGTTTTTTCGTGGTGAACACTTCGGGCTCGAAACCCCGACCAACCGGGGTCGGGGGTGAGCAATGCAAGTCTGCATTGCGCAAGGCCGGAAGCCGGATGACGAATGTCACCGACTGAGGCGGGGTCGCGAAAAATTCAGAATGAATTTTATCGTGACAGGGCCCCTCTCAAAATAGTATTATCTTCTAAAAGC
>CAISVS010000066.1 GCA_903889015.1 uncultured bacterium
CTAAACTGCCAGTAACCAAAACTTTGTCACCGACTTTAGCGCCCGAACGCAACAATAATTCATCCGATTTGACAGCCCCCATCATTGTAATATCAATAATTAATTGTTTGCCACTGCTGATATTACCACCAATAATTTGAATTTTGTCATTAGCACACGACATTTTAATGCCATCATAAATTGCCTGAATATAATCAGGTTTCAACTTTTTTGGTATGATTAACGACACCATACAATATGTCGGTCGACCGCCCATAGCCGCAATATCACTGACATTTACCGCCACGGCTTTTTGCCCAATTTGCTGCGGCGTCGCCACCCGCGAATCAAAATGCACACCATCTACCTGACTGTCGCACGTTGTCAATAAATAATTACCGTCAGCCTGTTTTATGACCGCGCAATCATCGCCAACACCTTTGATGATATTCGGATTATAAGTTGGCAGGTCAGCAGTTAATCGATTTATTAATTCAAACTCATTAATCTTTTTCACAATTCAGATTTTGCTTTCTGAATTATTTCAAACAATTGACAGGCAGCGATTTTCGGATAAGGGTGACTGGCAATCGCCGATATCAAGGCTACGCCGTCGGCGCCCGTTTTAATGACACTGGCGACGTTATCGATATTTATACCGCCAATCCCAACAACTGGAATCGAAACCGAATGTAATCGGTCACTAAAACCGTCCAATCCAATTGGAATACCGGCATCAGCTTTGCTGGTAGTGCCAAAAATATCACCACAACCCAAATAATCAGCTCCGTCATGTTCGGCTTTGATAGCTTGCTGAACATTTTTAGCCGTTACGCCCAAAATTTTATCAAGTCCAATTAGTTTGCGCACTAAATCAGCCGGCATATCGCTTTGTCCAACATGGACTCCTTCGGCATCAATCGCCAACATTACATCAACCCGGTCATCAATAATCAATGGCACTTTGGCTGCCCGTGTAACTGCATGAATTTGTCGAGCCGTATCAATCATTATTCCCGTCGGAGCGTCTTTTTCGCGATATTGCACAATCGTCACACCACCAGCAATTGCCGCCTTAACAACGTCTGCGATTGGCCGATCACCAGCCAGTTTTTGATTCGTTACCAGATACAAACTATAATCGATTGGCTGATTTTTCATATCTTATTTATATACGGCGCTAGAGTTTTATCGTCAAACTGCGACAATTGGTCTTTGCACCAAAATGACCAAACATCGGTCGTATCAGATTGCAGTGCGGTTACAAAGTCAGCCCAATTCATCCATTTGTAATCATCAACCTCATCAGGATTAGGTGATGGTGCAGTATTCATGCGCGCTAAATGGACTGGACAAAATTCGTTTTCGACAATGCCATTAAATGGGGGAGTAATGTAACTATAATTCGGCAACATTACAACAATATCCTTAATTTTCATGCCAAGTTCGTAATCAGCCCGACGGGCAATCGCATCAAACATCGGTTCGTCTGGCGCAGGATGGCCACAAACACTATTGGTCCAAACACCAGGCCATACTTTTTTGCCTAATGCGCGACGTGTCACTAATATTTGACCTAGTTCATTAAATATATAGCACGAAAAAGCCAAATGCAGGCGTGTATCGGCCGTATGCGCATCTAGTTTTGGCGCCGTTTCGCCAGTTGGTACACCGTTTTTATCGACATAGACAATTAGTTCTTGGTTGGGATTAGACATAAGTATATTATAGCAAGTTTTGGCTATTGGAAGGTGGCTATTAGAATTTGGCAAAAACAATCACTTAATTATTTGCGTGTGTCCGGCGACGTCGTGAACACGCAGATATTTTGCACCTGAATTTATAGCTATGCGACCAGCGTCCAAATTGGGCGCCAATTCCATTCTGTTTTCACCCAAAAAACGCTTACGTGAATAGCCAATCATGACGTCGAAACTAGGCACCAGTTCAGCAAATTTCAACAATTGCACATTAACATCTGGTGTTTTACCAAAACCAATGCCGGGGTCCAAAATTATCCGATTTATCGGCAGACCGCGATCGATTAATTGTTGCGCCTTAGCCAGCAAATCATCTTTAACTTGATTAACATTCGTAATTGGCGTAGTCTGATGCGCCAACTGAATATCCATATCAGGTAAGTGACTAATAATAACCATTGGTTTTAATTCCGCCACAATATTTATCATGTCAGGAGTATTCATACCTGTTACATCATTAACAATCACTGGGCCAATTGCCAGCGCCCGTCGAATTGTTTCGGGATGATAAGTATCCACCGATATTTTGCCTGTATATTTATGAATCAAGACCTCCAAAACCGGTTGCAATCGTTGCCATTCTTGGTCAGCCGTTAATTTAGTGGCATTTGGTCGAGTTGATTCAGCCCCAACATCAACAATACTGGCACCATCTGCAAACAATTTATCAGCCTGCGAAATTGCCATCGTAGGATCAAAATATTGACCGCCATCACTAAAGCTATCTGGCGTAACATTCAATATTCCGACTAACTTTACGTTACTTTGTTTGTACATGGCGGTTTTTAAAAAGACTAAACATTTTCATCGATTCTTTTATCACAAAAAAGATTCCAGCGGCGATAAATACGTACATCCAGTCAGATATTAACAGTGCGCCAGATCCAAATACTAAGCGTAAGGCTGGAATATACGTAATCGATAGCACACAAACAACAGACAGCCCCATAGCCATCCACAATTGTTTATTAGTAAACATATACCTCGAAATCGTAAAATCACGCGACCGTCTAACTAAAATATTAACTAACTGACAAAATACAATCGTGACATAGGTAATTGTTACCGCGCTAAAATACTTATCACTATTTTGCAAGTCGCTGGCTGCAATACCATTTCGAGATGCAAACAACAAAAAGTTGCCATAGGCCAATTCACCCATTAAAGTACCGGTAAACAATAAGTCCCAAAAAGCTGGGATATTAAATATGTGATCACGCAAATTACGTGGTTGATCATCCATCAATTCTTTGTCGGGACGATCCCAACCCAGTGCCGCAATCGGAAACATCTCGGCAATTAAATCAATCGACAATACCAAAACCGGCGTGATTGCAGGCGGAATACCAGCAATGCTAAGCGCTACCAATCCAATCAATACCGTCGTTAATTCACCGTAATTGGAAGTCAAACACGAAAGTGTGGCTTTTTTAATATTTTGATAAACCGTTCGGCCGCGCCAAATTGCACCAATCAAGGTGTGAAAACTGTCGTCCAGCAAAATTATTTCAGCCGATTGCTTAGCTACATCCGTACCTGTTTTGCCCATTGCAACACCAATATCAGCATGTTTCAGGGCAGGGGCGTCATTAATACCGTCACCGGTAACCGCCACAACGTGATTGTGTGATTTAACTAAACTAACGATGCGTAATTTATCTTCGGGCGAAACTCGCGAGAAAATAATGCTACCACGCATCACTAAATCGAGTATTTGCTGGTCTGGCATTGATGGCAAATCTTTACCCTCTACAATTTCAATATCCTCGGGATTGTCAGCCAATTTTGCGCGCACGGCAATCGCCCGGGCTGTTGGCGCATAATCGCCAGTTACAATTGAAACGCGTATATTGGCTTTTCGGGCGGCCTGCATGGCGTCGGCCACATCTTCGCGAACTGGGTCAATCATTGATACCATACCAGCGTAAATCAAATCATTTTCGATAATACTAGGGTTATGTTGAGTGTAGTCAACAGATTGATCGATTGTTTTATAACCGTATGCCAAATTGCGCATAGCTTTGCCGGCCAGCATATCATTTTGTGAATTAATCATTTGTTTATCGGTATCAGTTATAGTGCGAATTTCACCGCTGGAAAGTTGTATTCGATTACATCTGGACATGATTGATTCAGGTGCGCCTTTGACGAATACTTTTAATTCACCGCCATAGTTTCGGACCGAACTCATACATTTACGAACTGAATCAAACGGAAATTCTTTTAATTCTGGCGAATCATTTTCAAGTTGTTTTGTATCTAGTCCAACTTTTTCAGCCAACGTAATTAAGGCACCTTCAGTTGGGTCGCCAATACAATACCACGTCAAATGACTAGCATCGGGCTTTGAAATTTTTGCATCACTGGCATAATAACCAATCGTAATAAATTCACGCAATCTGGCTAATTCGGCACCAACCAAAGTACGGCCATCTTTGTCATAAATTTCGCCAACCGGCTGATAACCACTGCCCGATATATGATAGTTATTATCAATTAATACAATTCGTTCGACAGTCATTTCATTTTTGGTCAATGTACCGGTTTTGTCAGTTAAAATAACCGACGTCGCGCCAAGAGTTTCGACTGCACTTAGCTTTTTAACTAACACTCTTTCACGCGCCAACATACCGGCAGCTTGCGACAACGAAACGTTAACCTCGGCCGGCAAACCTTGCGGAATCATAGCACTGGCGATACTAATAGCAAACAAAAACGCATCTTTGACGCTTAGATTTA
>CAISVS010000067.1 GCA_903889015.1 uncultured bacterium
AAGGGGCTTGGACATATAATCTATTATAACGTAAGCAGTTATATTGGGCCAATAATCTGATATAATAGTGATATGTTTTTAGTGGGTATATTGTCATGGTGGTACGGCAATGGCTGGCTGAGTCGTTTTCGTATTACGAAAGATAGACTTAAGGCGTCGGCTGATTTCTTTTCAATCCAGTCTTTATTGTTATCACTTTTTGCACCGTATAAGCAAATTTCAGCTGGCAGCATTGACGGTCCAATCGGTGTAAAATTTAGAGCTTTCTTGGATCGTTTAATCTCGAGATTCATTGGGGCATTTGTTCGAAGCGTTGTAATAATTGCTGGCTCGATTGCACTTACGGCCCAGTTTATATTTGGCGTGATTATGATTGTATTTTGGTTGATTACACCTGTTTTACCAATATTGGGAATGATTATGACAGTAATCGGATGGGTACCTCATCGATGAGCGATTTGAAATTTAGATACAGAAGCGCTCGCAGTGAAAAGGCACGAATTAGTGTTAAGTTCAATTCTACGATTATAATTGTTTTATCAATTATTTCATTTGCTTTGATGGTTATCGGCGTTGATTTGCTGGTCATTACTTATCCGATTGGTTGGACTTTTATTGGATTGTCTGTGATACCGGCTATGATGATTGAGTGGTACAACGGTGAATTGCATCATATGAAGTCAAAGGCAAATCCCCAGACGATTGATGATGTATTGTCAGCTGATATATTGGGGCGTCTGCATAAAAACCCGTCACCACGTGACATCGCAAGGCTGGTCGGTAGAATAACTGGTGGACAATTTTTAGCGGTTAGATTTGGGATTAGTTCTAGCTTTTTGCAGGATATTACATCAGATGACAGTCAAGATATGCAGGTAATTTGGCAAGAAGCGTGGAAGATTTTTGAAAAAACTAACAGTAGTAATATGTCGGCTGCAATATTAGTTGCGGCGATAGTGAATTGTACGCCAAATAAAGGCAGTCTGTTGGGTCATTTACAATTAGACCCAGATGATTTAACACATGGTGTCGAATGGTACAATTATTTGCGTAAAATAATCGACCAGACAACCAAGCCTCGATTGAACGGTGGTTTTGCGCGCGATTGGTCATTCGGCTGGACGCCACTTTTGAACCGATTTGGCCAAAATATTAGTCAACAGGTTGATGTTTATGACGCCGTTTTGCACCAACTGACTTCTCATGACGATGCAATTAATCAGCTAGTTAATATATTTAGCAACAAGGGCCGTCAAAATGCAGTTTTAGTGGGTGCAAATGGTGTCGGCAAGACTCAGATTGTTCATACTTTTGCTTCTAGAATCCTTGATGGATCGGCCGATGTTTCATCAGATTTACTATTTCGCCAAGTCTTTATGTTGGATGCGTCGTCGCTGATTGCGTCGGCATCTAAACGTGGTGAGCTCGAGCAATTGTTGCCTAGAATTTTAGTTGAGGCTCATGAATCAAAAAATATTATTATTTGTTTGGATAACGCGCAGCTTTTCTTTGAAGAAGGTATTGGGTCAATCGATATTACGAACGTTTTATTGCCAATTATTGAAGCGGGCAGTTTGCGTATGATTTTGACGATGGACGAACAGAAGTTCATGCAGATTAGTAAACGTGATCCAAAGTTGGCTAGTGTGTTGAATCGAATTTCAATCGCACCTGCAACCAAAGAAGAAACAATTGCCGTTATGCAAGATAGGTCGATTATTATTGAATTTCAACACCATGTTACTTATATGTATCAGGCTTTAATTGAAGCTTACAGATTGAGTGAGCGCTATGTTCATGACTTATCTATGCCAGGCAAAGCAATAAGTTTACTTGAAGCGGCAGCGCACTATAACAAAAGTGGTCTTGTGACAGCTGAATCGGTTCGACAAGCGATTGAAAAAACAATGGACATTAAAATTAGCGTGGCAACGGCTGATGATGAGCGCGAAAAACTTCTAAATCTGGAAGAATTGATTCACAAACGGATGATAAATCAAAAGCGGGCTGTGCAAGTGGTTAGTGATGCTTTACGCCGAGCTAGGGCCGGTGTAAGTAGCCAAAGCCGACCAATTGGTACCTTTCTATTCTTGGGTCCAACTGGCGTTGGTAAAACTGAATTATCAAAAGCTTTGGCTGATGTTTACTTTGGTGGCGAAGATCGAATTATTCGTCTGGATATGAACGAATATTCTAGTAGTGATGATACGGCTCGTTTAATTGCTGACGGATCGGATAATCCGCACAGTTTAACAGCCTTGGCGATGAAGCAACCGTTTAGTGTAGTGTTGTTGGATGAAATTGAAAAAGCTCATCCAAATGTAATTTCGACATTACTGCAACTGCTAGATGAAGGCATTTTACGCGATGTCAAAAATCGTGAAGTCAGTTTTAGGGACGCGATTATTATTGCCACCAGTAATGCCGGTGCTGACCGAATTCGTGAATACATCGACAGGGGTTATAATGTCGAGCAATTCGAAGAAAAATTTGTTGACGAATTAATCAGCAGTAACCAATTTAGGCCAGAATTTTTGAATCGGTTTGATGAAATTGTCATGTTTAGGCCGCTAAATAAAGGCGAATTGCTGCAGGTTGTCGATTTGATGTTGGCTAGTGTGAATAAGACTTTGGCTTTGCAAAAAGTCAGTGTGACGGTTGACGATGACGCTAAAAAGTATTTGGTTGAAGCTGGTTACGACCCGCGTTTGGGTGCCAGACCGATGCGCCGAGTTGTTCAGCGGGCGGTTGAAAATACCGTCGCAAAACAGATGCTTAGCGGGGATATTGAAGCTGGTAGTACGGTTAATATTTCACTTGATCAGGTTAGACGGATATTGGATGATCAAGCGAGTATTAAACAAATAATCGGTGATAAATAATACCTCAGTATTTCATTGATTAATATATACTACGACTGCAAAACGTCCGTCGTCATTCTGTTTACCTTGTAAAAAATTGCTGTGTGAATAATAGTTGTCATCTGTCGACGAATCGATTGGTGAAACAGTAATTTTGCCTTTATTGATACCAGCTGCGATTAACTGCTCGATTGTGACTTCGTGCAGGCCGCGATTATCAAAGGCAAACAATGGGTAAGTCGATTTACCTGCAGCTGGGCTGAGCCAGATGGTCAGCTGGTCTGGTTTTACGTTAAAATTATTTACTAAATATTCGATACATTTTGTGCCCCCAAATTGTTCAAGATTGTGTCGTCCCAAGTGCGCCAACATCAAGATATTTGCAGTTTGATCGTAAATAACAGCGCCAATACAATCGGCTAGAGGTAACAAAAGGGCATGATTTGGCTTGGTTACGACTAATGCGTCAGATAAAATAGTTGATTCGCTGGTGATACCGTCGCCTTTACTGGCACCATCGACAGTAATATAACGACAATAATCATCTGTCTGGTAGTCTAGTTTAACTAACGTAGCATTGTTTAGGCTAATCCCATTATTGTTTAGAAAAATTTGACGATTTTTATCAATTTGCGATTGCTCGTCAGGATTAGTTGATTTCATAGACCCATTCAAACGGGTTGAAATAAGGATGGTTAGGGGCATGCGTATATTGTAACATGGGGTATTTAAGATTCTGGGTTGTCAGGCGGTCGGACGAAGTTGATGCTATAGATTAGAATTGGTCACGATAGACCCCAGGTTGTCAGGCGGTCGCTTCGCTTTCTATTTCCGCTTGCTTGCAAAATGAGTAAACTAATTTTGCTGCACGGCGCTTCATGAACCAACGACTATTTTTGCCTTTGGCAAAAAGTCGTTGGTTTAATTCAATCCATGGATAACCAAAATAAATATACCAACCTTACGGATGGTATATTTATTTTGGTACCCTGGGTTGGAATTGAACCAACGACCTTAGGCTTAGAAGTCCTCTGCTCTATCCACTGAGCTACCAGGGCGTACTATTTGTTCAAAATATCCCTAAACTGTTGCCTGAATAACCTTTTGCCTTCAGTAGTTTTTAGATATTTTTCTCTGCGCTGTGCATCTGATTTTAGGATATATGATTCATAACCTATCAGAGTAACAGGCAGATATTTACT
>CAISVS010000068.1 GCA_903889015.1 uncultured bacterium
ATGACAAATCTACACAAACTACACACAAGTTTTCAGCAAAGCCCATGGATCGACAATTTGTCGAGGGAATTAGTCGAATCAGGCCGATTACAGCAATTCATTAATAACGGCGTTCGAGGATTAACGTCTAACCCAACCATCCTTGAAAACGCCATCAAAGGTAGCGACGCTTATGACGAAAAAATTAAACAATACGTCGGCGAGGGCCTGTCAAACGAAGAAATATTCTTTAAACTAGCCATCGAGGACGTCCGTTCGGCCGCTAAATTACTTGAACCAATTTGGCACGAGTCAAATGGCGAAGACGGATACGTATCACTTGAAGTTTCACCAAATTTAGCTGACGATACCGACGCTACAATTGCTCAGGCTAAAAAATTGTGGGCCGAATTAGATTTGCCAAACCTACTAATTAAAGTACCAGCAACTGTAGCTGGCGTGCCAGCAATTCGCGAACTGCTGGGTAGCGGCATCAATGTTAATGTCACATTAATATTCAGTCTGGACCGCTATCAAGACGTTATTACGGCCTTCAAAGACACACACATGACTGGATCGGACAACAAAGCGCGCAGCGTGGCATCATTTTTCATCAGCCGAGTTGACAGTGAAACCGACAAACGTCTGGAAGCCATTGGCACCGATGAAGCTTTGGCATTACGTGGCAAAGCCGCTATTGCTCAGGCCATCGTCGCCTATGACATATTTTTGGACCGCCTAGGCAAAGAAGCCGTCATTGATAGTCACGGACCATCAGTTCAACGATTATTGTGGGCCTCAACTTCAACCAAAAATCCTGCCTATGACGACTTATTATATGTCAGCAATTTGCTTACGCCGTTATCTGTTAATACACTGCCCGAAGACACAATCGGCCGCATTATCGACCACTTGCCTGCTGACGTCAAATCAGTCACTATGGTTGATATCGAAAACGCCCACAAAACTTTGGCCGCCATCAAATCAGTCGGTGTCGACATGGATGACGTATCGCGCACGCTTGAAAACGAAGGTGTCGAAAAGTTCAAAGCATCCTACGCATCACTGTTGGATGCGATTGAATCAAAACGAGCATAGATAATTACCACTTCATATATAATTAACCCCCTAATTTAATAAGGGGGTTAATTTATTATATTAGTATTTTACAGTTCGGCTTTGCCAGCGGACCCAAGTGCGGCGATTTTTTCTTCGACGACTGATTGGACGGCTTGGCGGACGGGTTCCATCAATTTGACGACGGCGTATTGGTCAGGGTTTTCAGCCAAGACTTTTTCAAGGTTGGTTCGGTATGCAAATCGCAAATCACTGTTAATATTAACCTTGCTAACGCCATTTTGAGCCGCCTCGACAAAGTAATGCGCTGGCGTGTCACTGCCACCGTGCAAACTGATTAATGAATCAGGACTGATATATTCACGAATTCGTTTTAACAGTTCAATATCTAAAACTTTTGGCACTGGATATTTGCCATGTAGATTGCCAATCGCAACTGCGAATATGTCAACGCCAGTGGCATCAATAAAAGATTTGGCGCCTTCGGGAGTCGTAAACGTCTTTTTGATTTCTTCGTAATCGATATCTTCGGTATGTAAATTGCTGCTGCCGCCAAAGTAATGCGGCTCGCCTTCAACCAGCGCACCGGTTGATTTGGCATATTCAACTACTTCGCGGGTTTGACTAATAATTTCTTCGTCCGACGCATCATGATTAGCTTGGCTGACATCAATATGAACAAACTCAAACCCCGCATCAATCGCG
>CAISVS010000069.1 GCA_903889015.1 uncultured bacterium
CCACTATTTACATAACATGTCTACTTCATGCTATAATGAGTGCAGTATACAAAATGTTTGACATTTTAAAAATATTATTTTATAATCTAATGTATATCTTTATTAGAAATACATGTTACCAGTGGGCAGAGAGTAAAACGAAACTATGAATAATGTACCAGACAACGAACCAAAGATTGACCTACAGGCCAGCGTTAAAGAAATTTTAAACATCATCGATCAAGAGCGTGAACGCGAAATTATTACTCGTCGTTTCGGTCTGTATGATCGCCGTGAAACACTCGAGCAAATCGGTGAACTGTTAGGTATTACCCGCGAACGTGTCCGTCAACTTGAAAAAGCTATCTTGACTAAATTAAAAGCAGCTACCGCTAGTGGCAAAGTTCAAACTGTTAATAGCCTTGAAAAAGTATTAGTACGTAACCTTGTTGAATTAGGTCGTATTGCTCGTGTCCAAGATTTAACAAACCATTTACTAAATAACGTTAGCGACCAACGCGAACGCGCCCACGTTGCATTCATCGCCGAACTGGCACCAGGTTTAACTGTTATCGACGAAAATGACAACTATCACCACAGTATCGGTATCGCTGACTATGGTGACGACAAAAAGATTAAAGGTGAGGTAGATATAATCGTTGCAACAATCAAAAAACATGGTGAACCACTAACCATCGAGGCTTTACATGATAAATTATCATACGAACACCCTGATCACGTCCGCGCTTTAGCCAGTGTATCAAAATTACTTGCTCATCTGAAAGACAGTTGGGGATTAGTCAAATGGCCAACCGTTAACCCTAAAAATATTCGTGACAAAATTTATGTCATCTTGGCTGAAAACGGCAAACCAATGCACTTTTCAGAAATTGCTGAATCAATCAAAGACAGCAGCTTTAAACGCAAAAACGTTACAACTCAGGCTATTCATAATGAATTAATCAAAGATTCACGCTTTGTCCTAATCGGCCGCGGTATCTATGCCTTAAACAGTTGGGGATTTGATCGCGGAACAGTCGCTGACATTATCGCTGACGTCCTAAAACAATCAGACACACCACTTCACCGTGACGAAATAGTCAAACGTGTCCTGAAAAGTCGCCAAGTTAAAGAGACAACTATTTTGTTAAACCTGCAAAGCAAACCTCAGTTCAAACGTGTCGCCAAGGCAACATACGCGCTTGAATCTAAATAATAATCGTTTGCCAATTTGCCCCTGCAATGAGACAATAAAAGAGTAACCATGGGCATAATATCGTCTATAATTAGTTTTCTACTGCAATGGTATGTCTGGCTGCCAGTCGTACTTATATTGTCCTACTTAACGTGGCGCAATTATCGCCGAATTGAGTCGATGCAAAACGTCGACAGTGACTTATTAGTCCTTGAAATTCCAAAAACCAATGATAAAAGTGAATTGGCGGCCGAACAATTATTTGCCAGCCTTCACGGCATATTGCGCGATAAAAATGAATTAAAGTTAAATGACGGCGTCCAAGAACACCTTAGTTTCGAGATTGCCTCAATTAATGGTCAAATTCGTTTTTATGTCTGGGTGCCACGCAGTTTGCGTAGTTTCGTCGAAGGACAGATTTATTCACAATATCCCAGTGTCCAAATCAGGCTAGCCGACGAAGATTACGTTAATCACGAACACCAACACAGCGTCGCTTATTCTTCCGAGATAACCTTGACAGGTAACGAGATGCTGCCAATCAAAACTTTCGTAAACTTTGAAGTTGACCCACTGGCCGGTATCACCGGTGCCTTAGCAAAATTAGAATCAACTGGTGAGGAAGTTTGGATTCAAATCTTGGCTCGTCCGATTGCCGATGACTGGCATAAATCATCTGATCGCTGGATAAAAGGCGTCAAAATGGGTCGTTCATCGTCACTAATAACTAACGGTGGGGGATTCACCTGGATTACTGGACTATTACAAGCCCTATGGCAACCACCTGAAGCCGGCAAAGGCATAACAGCCGCCAAAGAATTATCTGAACGCGATAAAACTCGTATATCCGAAGCTGAAAAAAAAGCCACAAAACTTGGCTATCAAGTTAAAATTCGCCTTGTTTATCTGGGTGAGAGCACCGTCAATGCCCGTCTGCGCATGCAAGCAATTGTCGGTACTTTTAAACAATATAACAGCACTAATTTAAATGGCTTTAAAATGTCATTGCCAAGTTTTTCAAAAGAAGACTTAGTTGAATATCGCAAACGTGATTTCAAAGATGAAGGTTATATCCTTAATATTGCCGAACTGGCCAGTGTTTTTCACTTACCACATACCAATGTCGAAACACCGAATGTTGTTTGGGCCAGCAGTAAAAGCGCCGAACCGCCTACAAAATTACCAATTATCACTGGTAATCCAGCCATCGATGAAAACATCAGCGC
>CAISVS010000070.1 GCA_903889015.1 uncultured bacterium
CCAATACAATACCACGTCAAATGACTAGCATCGGGCTTTGAAATTTTTGCATCACTGGCATAATAACCAATCGTAATAAATTCAAGCAATCTGGCTAATTCGGCACCAACCAAAGTACGACCATCTTTGTCATAAATTTCACCAGTTGGCTGATAACCACTGCCCGATATATGATAATTATTATCAATTAACACAATTCGTTCGACGGTCATTTCATTTTTGGTTAATGTTCCGGTTTTGTCAGTTAAAATAACCGAGGTTGCGCCTAATGTCTCGACAGCACTTAACTTTTTTACCAACACTCTTTCACGCGCCAACATACCAGCGGCTTGCGACAACGAAACGTTAACTTCAGCCGGCAAACCCTGTGGAATCATAGCACTGGCGATACTAATAGCAAACAAAAACGCATCTTTGACGCTTAGATTTACACCCAAAGATACCAAAACTAACAGCACGACTAATATTAACGTAGCAATAGTAATACGCACGGCCAAATTATTCATCTCTTTTTGTAAAGTCGATGCACTGAATTTTGTCGACTGGCTTAATGACGCGATTCGTCCTAATTCAGTGCTCATTCCAGTCGCAACAACCAAACACATCGCGTTACCAGTCGCGACCGTCGTACCCATAAAAATCAAGTTGCGTCGATCACCGACACCAACATCTTCGGTTATAACGTGAGTAAATTTGCGACACGGGTTAGATTCACCAGTTAGCGAAAAGTCATTAGTCGAAAACTCATTTTCTTGCAAAATACGTCCGTCAGCTGGCACCGAGTCGCCCTCTTCGACATATATAATATCACCAGGCACCAATCGGCTGGCCTCGATGGTCATCATTTGTCCATCACGATATACTTTCGATTCTGGTACCATTAACGATTTTAGCGAATCCATAACTTTATCGGCTTTATACTCTTGAGTAAAACCAATCAACGCGTTGATTAAAATAATCGCCAATAAAATATTGAAGGTGCTAAAATCACCTAAGTAATAGGCAATACCTGCACAAGCAATCAACAGCACAATCATCAAATCTTTAAACTGAGCAAAAAACTTAAAAATTATAGGACTTTTACGCAAATTGCTAAGACTATTTGAACCATGTTGGGGTAATCGATTAGCAGCTTCATTAGTACTAAGCCCTGATTTAGTCGAATCATAAGTCTTCAGCGCCTCATCAACGCTGACCTTGTACATATCATGTAACGGAGTGTTTATTTGTGTCGTATTTTTTGAATTCATCTGTATTTATTTTACTACTTGATTGATATATTAACTATACAGCATCGCTAAGGTGTTATAAAATAGGGAAGCGTTATTTATTATGGATGTCGCCAAGTGGTACCGTATCATCCGATACGGCCATGTCGAATGACATGGAGGTATTGGGTTCTGGGACCACAGGCTACCAGAAACATTAACAACAGCACGTTTTATAGGCTATAATGATTAGTATAGTGGGATGTCGCCAAGTGGTAAGGCACTGGTTTCTGGTACCAGCATTCGGGGGTTCAAATCCCTCCATCCCAGCCAAGAAAAATCGAGTCCATTTGGGCTCGTTTTTTCTTGTCACGGGTTTGGAGGATTTGAAACCTCGAATGCGTAGCGTTCGGGGGTGAGGATTGCCAGTGGCAATCCGCAAGGCCGGAAACTGATTGTAGGCTATGCCTACAGTAAGTTGAGGCGGGGTCGCCAAAGGTGACCAAATCCCTCCATCCCATAACTATTAAAAATAAAACCCGTTAATTATTGCCTTATCGCTGCTACGCTTGAATCGGTTATGGTATTATAGTGTTCATGGCTAGCAATAATAAATCAGCGATTATTAAGACAATTCTGTATATCATATTAATAATTATTGTATTTATATTAGTTGCGACAATAGCGATAGGCCAATCCCTACCAACACGCGCCTAAAAATGAAAATTAAAAAGCAAATTATCTGTGACCAAATCCCTCCCATGGCACTACGCAATACTGCATAGCGTTGTGTCGCCATGGCATGCATCCCAGCTAAAAATAGATTATAAAAATAGGCAGGATATTAGCGTCCTGCCGCGCTTTTTGTTCAGCTGTATTTTCCAGTATAAATCACTTTTTTTCGTCGTCGTCAGGTGCATTAAGATGCTGTTGATAGCATTTAGAGCAACAAATGACGCCTCCACCTAAAAGTGTTTTATACGGTTTCGTTACTGCTGTTTTACAGATAACACACTCTTTTGCAGCGTGTACTGCACCAGCCGCAACTACAGCCGACCCGTTTTTTTCTTCGTCACATGCCATTGTTTCAATGATTTATGTGAATAAAGTCCGACATATTTGTCGGGATAATTGAAATATGATAATTCGCGATTACATCCGTTGATGCTAAGCAAATCACCCTATTCATCCATCATTTTACACCACCGCTTGAAAGAAGTAAAAAATAATTGAATAGTATACATAAATGATAGACGTTGTCTTTAATGCTTTATCGGTTTATAATTTCATAAACAAGAATCATGAATGAAAAAATTAAAAAAAGTTTACATAGAATCAGCCTAAAGACAGCCGTATGGATGAGCGTCGTTTTTTACTTTTTGGCGATAACCGTCCAAACGTTAGTCATAACAAAAATAATTCCATACAACTGGGTAAATGGTGGTTTTTCGGAATCATATGATGCACAGTTGGCGTTGTCGATTAACAGCATCGTTTTATTGGTTGTGATGTTCTTACTGACGTTAATCGCCGGCAACGTCATTAAAACAAAATTTAAAAACCCCTGACAGTCATTTGTTGGATAATGTCTGCCTATTGGGTAATCGGTTTAATCATGCAGCTTATCGGCACACCATTTGAGCGATTCGTTATATCTTGGACAATTTTACTCGGCCTAATATCAAGTTTGCGACTAGCAATCGAGAAAAATTGACTTATTGGCGTTTTTGTGTTAATATTAAGGTAATTATTCAAAAATACATACTTTGAATGAAAATTGAACTTTTACAATAAGTCAGATTATTTATGAATGTGCCGCAGCTTACGATTTGAGACGTTTTTTTGCTAATTTTTTATTTTTAATATAGTTATGAAAAAACAAAAGAAAAAAGTTGAGTACAAGATTGTACCACACCACAGCGAAAACATTGAATATGCTGTCCGTGGTAATGGACAACAATCAGCAATTGAACTTTTGCAAAAAAAAGCAGATGTTCGAACATTGGGGTTTATCGTCGAAGGTGCAAGTGGTCGTTTTGTTACAACTATTGATGGTCGTGATTGCGACAACGCCAAGCAAGAATGTTGGGGATTGTATGTTCTCAATGACAAGAAAGAAGAACTTTCCGAATATGGTGGAGACACGTTAATCCTACCACTAGGCAAAGTTGCAACCTGGAGGCTATGTGTCTTCACGATCGACTAAAGCTTAGTCACTTTTGACCAAGACAAGACGCGCTGTCATTCGACGGCGCTCTTGATTTGGCCGCATCGGCTCAGCACATTCTGTAAACAATTTGATTTATATAGATAAATAAATATAATTAAAAACCCCACATAAATGTGGGGTTTTTACTAATCTGCTTAACGACGACGTTTAGGCTTACATCGCCGCAATGGTATGAGATGGTTTTTTTGACCGTGCTTTTGGCCTGGTCGGCGCATATAAGTTACTCGACCATCAAATGAAATAACATGATGTCCATGGTTACCTAAATACGGCCTAGGTTTTCCTCCATAATAAACGTGTGTTGAGCTAGGCTCTACCTCGATCCATAAATTATCAAGGTATTTTGTAGGCACTTTTGCATATGTTGCAATACTGCTTTTAGCCTCTTCAACATCAGCGACGGCTTTGTCGTATATTGTTTTTGATACACGATTTTGCCGATACAATATCAGCGCACGACGCTTTTTGTCTAACAACTCACCAAACGTTCTTTTGGCCATAATGACATTTCAAAATAATGCGGTTTTTAATCGCAAAATCCCGAAAATATATTAACAGTTAGTAATAAATGTACTGATAATCTCAACCGAAAGGGAGATTATTTCATAAGGTATTATAATACTTTTATCACCTATTGTCAATCTATGGATATTTGAAGGTCTATAATTCCAAGAAATATAATCTCAATTACTATATAATAGTTAACAGAAAAGATTTATAAAAGGAGTGTATATGGCACATAAAACCGAAGAATTCAAAGTAAATGGCGAAGACTTGTTAAAAAAGGTCAAGGCAGTCATCGCCGAAGGTAACGTCCGCAGTATTACTGTCAAAAGCAAAGAAGGCAAGACTATCGTTGAATTGCCACTGACATTAGGTGTTGTTGGCGCCGTCTTGGCACCACCACTAGCCGCTGTTGGTGCAATCGCAGCCCTGGTGACTGAATGTACAATCGTTGTCGAACGCGAAGAAAA
>CAISVS010000071.1 GCA_903889015.1 uncultured bacterium
AGAACCGATAATTTTTCACCCCTCTTCATCAGCTACAGCCGCAACAGCCAACCAACAACTAGTGGTGATTACCGCCGACTGGGCGCTCGAAGCATCCAAAGAATTATTAATAAATATACTCGGATGGCTGGTATCACCAAACACGTCAGTCCACATACTATGCGCCATAGTTTTGCAACCGACTTATTAATGAACGGCGCTGATATTCGTAGTGTTCAGGTTATGTTAGGCCACAGCAGCATCAGCACCACTCAGGTTTACACCCATGTGACAGACGAACATTTACGTGAAGTTCACGAAAAATTTCATAGCGATACAGTTAACGATTAGGGATTATGGCGTACAGTTGAGGCCAGAATTATCAAAGTCCGAAGCCTTGTCTGTAATTTTGAAATACTTACAAAAGCTACCAGTAGTATCAACAGTAGCAGCAGGATATGGGAAGTTTACATCTGTTAATTCTACTCTGGTTTTAGTCCTTCTGAACAAATCATTTGCTCGACCCGTTGAATCAATCTCTGGTTGAACGGCATTGAATTTTACACAACCAGCACCAGACCTAGTAACAGGATCACAGGCCTGAGCGCTATTTGATAGGCTAATTCGATAACTAGTTTTTTTGTACAACGCTGCCAAATTTAAGTATGCAGTATGATCACCATATTGTACCGACACAGGTAATTTAATCGTCGAAGAACATGAATATGCCACACTGTCTAAGCTTGGACTGCAACTACCCAACACCAACGTTGAGTCTTTGATAGTTTTTGGCATATCTGTAGCAAAAGCTAAATTAGATATACCGATATCAGATGGATACAAGAATAAAGTGTTAGTGGAGGCATTATCGTTATTAGCGTCAAAATCAGTCAAATTAAAACCTGCGCCACCGTTGCCTACTTTATTGAACTGCACTAACTGAGTGCGCATAACAGAAGGACGGTTCAAGCTAGTAGTCGATATCCAACTATTTTTAGTCAATAACGGCATAGACGCAGCCGACGGCACATCAACTGATAAATTAGTACCCTGAAGGTCATCAACATTAAACCAATCCAGTCGTATCGTATCAAATGCCGTCACACCAGCAAGTGGGATAATTTTGCTGCTATCTGAATTTAATGAGCCTATGTAATCATCAGTGTCTAAAAATATTTTGACACATGTGTACGCTTGAGCTAGATTGTTTGAACCATTCGTCTGAACTTTAACCTCGTTATCTAATTGAACAATGTTATTAAGTTTTGTGACAGCCGTATTGCATGTCGAAGAATTGACATCACTTTGCGCCGCCAAACAAGCTGCCGCGTCACCAGTGTTGCAAATAGTCTGATAGCGCAGTAGTGCCCGTTTTGCATCTTCAGTACCAGCTTTGGCTGAATCAGCTGCACTTTGAGATAAATCAGTATTGCTGGCTTGAGTTTGGTCTTGGACCATGTTTCTGACGAAACTTACGGTAACAATCGTAATAAGCAAAGCTGCAAAAATAACTACGAACAGTGATACCGCCCCTCGCTGTTTTTGATTTATTTTAGTCATATCATATTCTCCTTTTTATGATTGCAGGTTATTTGGCTGAATTACCAGCTCGCGCTAATGTATTAAATTGAGTTATTGAACAATATGCAACATCTGACCCAGCCTCATTTGGGGCTTTACAGACCTTAATAAGCTTTGGGTCATCATTTAGCGCATCCTGATCATTAGTACCGATAACAAAACTGATGTTATATAATTGCTGCTGCGTTTTCATATCAGTCGCTCCATCTGTCGTTGTGATGCTAAATTTATGAATAGCTAGACTATGTTCACCCGCATCAAGCAGCTCAACTGCACCGACTGGATCGATTGTTCTATTTGGATGTACACAATAATCATCAGTTGGGTCTAGGATTTTTATAAAACGAATCTCTGGTAATTGTACTGCTGAATTAGCGTAAACATTACGAGATGAATTTAGTGGATGGGTTTGAGTATTTGAAATGGCAACACCATAATTCCATATAAAGCTATACTGCCCCAAACACAAGCGACCGCCCCAGTCCTGAGATACATAATGCTTGCTGTCAGCCAAATTAAATCGCACATTACCATTAATACTTCTTTGTAACTCACTGACAAGCGAACGCCCAGCTTGATTGACATCTTTTAAAGTCACGCCACGATTATATATATTAGCTATTTGCATAACAGTCATTGCGACCGCAATCAACAATACAGAAACAAAACCCATCGCCAGCATTAATTCAATCAATGTAAATCCGTGTTTTTTATTAACGTGGCTCATATAACCTCACTATTGTACCTAAAGTAACCGGAATTGAATTACCTGGACCACTCCAACACGCCCGAATATGAAAATCAACATAACTAGCATTGCTTTGACTGTTTGTGGTTTCAGTTGCGGCACTAACAGCCTCTATCCATATGCCTTCTGCCCTAGTGACATTGTCATTTTGATACTGAACTTGCGAATAGGTACTAGCGGCAAATAATTTACCTGCCGGCGGAACATAAGTTGCGTTATGAGCATTCAATATAAAACTAAACTGAGGAGGAGTTGGACAAGTTGCCACACCCGCACCAAAGTCACTCGAATTTGTAACCGAGGCCGTATTGGTTTTTATCAACTTCCACTGCGCGGCAGCACCAGTATAATTAGCGATGCCTTTTTGATATGCCGCAACATAAGATGCGTTCAAAAAACGCAAAGTTTCAGCCTGGGCGTCCATCTCGTTACGAACCATTGATATTTCAAGTGCCCGCTGTGAAGTCGCCGCCCCTTGATTCATAATAGATATCCCGCCAACAGCAACCAAACTAAAAATTGTGATTGCAAATAATACTTCAATCAAAGTGTCACCGCGCGAACCATCACGAATAATTACTGACATGTGTTTCTAACCTCGCTGACACCCAAAGTTTCAACACCACTGGCGCCGTTAGAGTTGGCCGAAACATAGATTGCCGATTTTGAACCCGCGAATAAACTATCTGAATTAACACAAACGTTAATTGACTGAGTCAAAGCTGACTGAGTCAAAAGTTCTAATGAAATTTTATTATCATCAACCACAGATTCAGGAGAAATGAACGTTCGGATTGAGCCACTAGTTGGAGACCGAAGAATCAAGATAGAAAAACTAGCCGCGGCTTTGTTAATAGGATTAACTAAATAAGCACCCCATTCAACGTTGTATGTTTCGCTGCTAGCCGATGTTGGCGCAATACCATACATTTTAATTGCCGATAACTCATCAACTACAGCCAAAGAAGACAAAGCGCTATTATTACCCACAACCCTTCGTATCAATAAGCTTTTGCCATCAGAAGACGTGATATATCGTCCTAGAATCAAACAATCCGATTGACCACGCGGAACATGAGTATCCGAACCACACACACCAGTAATATTATTATTGCTAACATTTGCAACCTCTGAATATTGCTGCTGCAAAAATGATTGAAGCGTTACAACACTATCACGATACCTCTGAGTATCAATTGACGCACTTGATCCAGCCAAAACACCCACAATCAATAAAGATGTGATACCAAGAAAAAGCATCGTCTCAATAATAGTAAAACCAGCTGTACGTGAGGGCTTCATTTGCCTCAATTATAACATAAGCTTGTTTACCATATAAGACTATGGCAAATAATTTGCGTAAATACTTAACAGATGGCTGCCTGCAAGGACGGCAACAAATAATCCCGCAATCAAAAGTGGTCCAAAAGGCACCCGTGAATCAAGTTTTAACTTGCCCATAAACATAGTCGGTACGACGATGATACAGCCAATTAAGTTAGCCGCAAATAGTGCTAAAAAGGCCAGCTTCCAATCTGCAATCAAAAGCGCCAGACCTAAGCCCAATTTGATATCACCAAATCCTATCCACCTGCCTTTTGATATCAAATATAAACTTAAATATATACCACTTAAAATAATTACAGAGGCCACAATATTGATTACGGCATTCAGCTTGTCGTTAGTATTGATAATAATTAACAATGAGTTAATTGCACCTAATCCAATCACTGTAAAATTAATATTATTGGGCAATAAAAACCATTTACTGTCATAAACAAACAAAATCGCCAGTGCCACACCAGCAACTAACCAAACCACAAACCGAGCAATATCGATACTACTTGATAGTGGATACGGCCAATAGGCATAAGACAACACAAACAGCAAAGCTACACCGACTTCAATCAATGGCTCCATATATCCAATTGGCTGACGACATTTACGGCAACGTCCCCCCAGCGACAACCAGCTGATTAGCGGTATTAAATCATACCACTTCAAAGTATATGAACAATGTAAACATCGCGAACGATCATTTGATACTGATGCCTTGGTTAATTTTTTTAATGTTTTATACTCATTTGAATCGACTTCTTCGCCAGCGGCTTTATCTTCAACTAATTGTCTGGCCCGTAATCGCCAAACTGATGCACCTGCAAAACTACCCAAAATCAAGCCAAATAGCGATAATGACAGATATATAACAAATTGTTCCATAAGCACTATCATATCAGTTTTGATCACAAACAAAAACCTCTCAGACTAAAATCTAAGAGGTTTAGTAAGTTACAATAAGCAACTAGTTACTTCGACAGTCAAAGCCACCACCTTCAAGTACCATCTGAAAGGCTACCGAACGTGACCCTTTAGTAATTGCTGTGTCATTAGTAGCACCACAGACTGAGCCGACTGAATAATAAATCGTGTTTTGACCAGTTGCAAAATCAACTGATAAAGGTGCACCAGCAGCTGCAGGTGATGGTTTCAATTCATAAGCCGTCACAGCGGCACCCTGTGTTGATGTCGAACCGAGTGGATCAACAAAAGTATCACCATTAACTAACAAATACGATGTCTCAAATGCAGTCCATGCTGCAGCAGTTGCAGGTAATGCGCCCCTGTTAGATGACGTATAGTTTGTAATAGCAGTTTGAACGCGTGATAGGTCTTGTTTGCGTTGTGAATCACGTTGACTACGTTGCAAAGCTGGCAATGCGATAAATACCATCATGAATATCAATCCAGCAATAGCCAACACTAATACGACTTCAATAATCGTAAAGCCTCTTCCTTTTTTCTTTGTATCCACGATGTAATTTCCCACCTTTCTTACGAACCGTTTTTCATATAGTGCGATATACGCTTAAGCTTATATTACTATAGCCGTCCAACCTTGTCTATACGTTTATTCCATTAACCAAACTATATATAGGCAACAAAATTGCCGCCACCATACTGCCGGCTACGACAGCCAAAACAACCATCAAGACAGGTTCGATTGCAGTCGATATATTTTTGACCTGTTCGTCCAATTCATCCTCATAAACTTGGGCTGTTTTGCCCATCATTTCGTCAATACGACCAGATTGTTCGCCAATCTTAATCATCTGAGGTACCAGTGGTAAAATATTTTCTTCAGGCGTAAGTGCAACCGACAGCGCCTTACCGCCTTTGACCTTTTCAACGGCTCGCAAGATGCTTTCTTGGATTAAGGTATTATTAACAGCAACTGATGTCAATTTCAACATATCCAACATACTAACACCGGTGCCTAATAACGTCTGCCCAGTACGAGCAAATCGCGCCATATATAGTTTTTGAAACATCTTACCAAATACCGGCACTTTTATTTTAAACGTGTCAGTTACTCTAATGCCTGATTCAGTCTGCAAATATTGCATCAAAAAATAAATCACCACACCAGTCACCAATATAATTAACCACCAGTAGTGGGCTGCAAAATTAGCCGCATCAACCATAACTTGAGTCAAAAATGGTAATTGCTTTTTTAAGTCATGATACAGCTTTTCAACTTGCGGAACGACAGTAAACAACATAAATGCAATAACGCCAAAAATAACAACCAACACAATAATTGGATATGTCAGAGCGCCTTTAATTTTACTGGCAATAGCTGCATCTTTTTCTTGCTGATCGGCTATGCGCTGTAACGATTCGTCCAACGTACCAGACATTTCACCAGCGCCAACTAACGCCAAAAAAACTGCATCAAAGACATTTGGATACTTTGCAAATGAATCAGACAACGACTTTCCACCCTCAATTGAGGCGGTTATGTCTTGAACAATCGACTGCAATTTTTTATTTTCAGTCTGTTCTAAAACGGTATTAAAGCTCTGCGCCAATGGCAAACCTGCACCGATTAGCGTTGCCAATTGACGAGTGAAAACAATTCGATCTTTGGTGGTAATACGGCCACTCAAACGAGAAAAAAAGTTCTCGTTATCACTTTGTTCTTTAATACTAAGAGGTGTGAATCCTTGATTAATCAAAAGTTTAGCTGCAGCACTTTCAGAGTCAGCCTGCACCGTAGCTTTTGTAATCTTATTTGTCGTTTGATCACGAGCCTCGTAGTTGAATTTTTTCATTTATCAGCCTCTCATCAACCTTTCAAACTCTGCTAAATCAACGGCAACTTCCCTTGCACTGTCATATGTCACCGTACCACTTTGAACAAGTCCAACTAATGTGCGGTCCATAGTCTGCATACCTTGGTCCGAACCGGTCTGAATTACAGCATCCAACTGGTGAGCCTTGCCTTCACGAATAATATTTCGAACTGCTGGGTTAGTAACTAAAACTTCAGCCGCCACAACACGTCCACCGCCAATAGCAGGAATCAAGCGCTGTGAACAAATCGCCATCAAAATGTTCGACAACTGAGTACGAATTTGTGGCTGTTGATGTGGAGGGAAAACGTCGATAATACGGTCAATCGACTGCGAAGCGCTGTTAGTGTGCAATGTCGCAAACACCAAGTGACCCGTCTCGGCAATTGTAATCGCCGCACTAATCGTCTCAAGGTCACGCATCTCACCAATCAAGACAACATCAGGGTCTTGACGCAAGCTAGAACGCAATGCCGCGCTAAAGCTGTATGTATCATAGTGAACTTCACGTTGCACAACGGCTGACTTTTTGGATTTGTGAGTAAACTCAATTGGATCTTCGATTGTGATAATATGTTGAGCCCGCTCGGTGTTAATCTTGTCAACCAAAGCTGCCAATGTTGTTGATTTACCACTACCGGTTGGCCCAGTAATCAATACCAAGCCGCGTGGATAATCGGCAAAGCCCATAACCACATTTGGCATACCAAGTTCAGTGACTGTCTTGATTTCGTTCGGAATTAAACGTAAAGCCGCTGCCAAATTTCCACGTTCATGATAGGCGTTAACACGAAAACGACCTAATGTACCAAAGGCAAAGCTAAAGTCAAATTCCTTGTCTTTTAATAATATCTGACGTTGATCTTGGTCCAAAATCGCAAAAATCAAAGCCTCAACTACCTGTTCGTCCAAAGTGTTATAGCCAATAATTGGTACCAATGACCCATCAATACGTAACAGTGGCGGCAAACCAACCTGAAGGTGTAAGTCCGATGCTTTTTTGCGGACTACTTCTTCCAATAATATTTCGATTCTTAATTCTTGGTTATTCATTTCATTCCACCCTTCTATACCGTATCTGATGTCACGCGATTTACTTCTTCAATAGTAGTTATCCCCTGCAAGGCTTTTAAATAACCATCCTGACGCATAGTTATCATCCCCTGCTGCTGAGCTTTACGTTGTATCTCGGAACTGGTTGCCCTAGCTACAATCAAGTTTTGGATACTCTCGTTAACATCCATAACTTCATATATTCCAGCTCGACCACTGTAACCTCGTGGAGATTGTGGGCTATCAATTCCCTTAACTAAAGTATAAGCGCTTTGACCCGATAAGGGCAAGTCTTTATAGCCTAAATCTTGAGAAACTCTGGCGACATCTTCGGCTGTCTTGGGTAAAATATGTCCAATTGTAGCAATAATATTTTGAGTTTCAATCGGATTTGACTGATATGTCGTATGTTTTTCAGCCACTCGACGAACCAAACGCTGACCAATAATCGTATTTACGGTGCTGGCAATTAAAAATGGTTCAATACCCATGTCTAGAAGCCGAGGTAAAACACCAGCAGCACTGTTGGTGTGTAGAGTACTAAAGACTAAGTGACCAGTCAAAGCCGCTTGAACAGCCAAATTTGCCGTTTCACTATCGCGAATCTCACCGACCATGATAACATCAGGGTCTTGACGCAAAATCGAACGCAAACCACTTGCAAATGTTAGACCAACATCACTGTTAACCTGAATTTGATTAACGCCACTCATTTTGTATTCAACTGGGTCTTCCAGAGTCACAATATTAACCGCTTCGTTCTTGATTTCTTTGATTAACGCGTAAAGACTGGTCGTTTTGCCACTTCCGGTTGGGCCAGACGTCAACACCATACCGTTGGGACGCTTAATCCCCTTACGGATTGCTCGTAACGCCCGTCCAGCATAGCCCATTTCTTCAATATCAAAAGTATTACCTGATTTATCTAGCAAACGAATCACGACTTGCTCACCCCAAATAACTGGACTGATTGCAATACGAAGGTCAACTTCTTTGCCAGCAATTTTAACCGTAAACTGACCATCTTGAGGCATACGGTGTTCATCAATCTTCAGATTGGACAAAATTTTTATGCGACTGACCAGCGCTGGTTCGATACTTTTTGGTAATTGCATGATTTCTCGCAACATACCGTCGACGCGACAACGAATTTTTAATGATCCTTCCAATGGTTCAATATGAACATCACTCGAACGAGTTTTTAGGGCGTACTCTAAAATAGTACTTAATGCCTTGCTGATTGGCGAATCTTGAACAATAGTTTTAACTTCTTTGTTAGAGTCTTGAATAGCCTCAACTTGACTGGCCTCAGCTGCCTCACCAACACTAGAAAGGTCGGTCTTGTATTGGTCCAGGACGTGACGTACGCCAGCTTCAGACGCCATAAAGACCTTCAGTGGACGTTCGATACGACTTGCTAAGTAATCGACTGCTTGAACGTTGTTAGCATCAATCATAGCTACAGCCAAGCGATTTTGAACCTCTGCCAGTGGAACAGCCATAAATCGTTCAGCAATGTCTTCGGGTAACAATCCAAGGATACTTTGATCAATTAAACTGTTTGATAAATTGACATACGGCACTCCAGAAACCTGGGCAATCGCATGGGTCAACAATTCATCATCGACAATATTTTTTTCAACCAACAAACCCAAGATTGGCTGATTTGTTTGGGCTGCTAAATCTTTGGCATCATTTAAAACACTTTCGGTAACTAAACCCTCGCCGATAAGAAGACTGACAAGCTTTCCTTGCATATCGCCAGTAAGTAATGCCATAATTTTGCCTTATTTAGTCCCGTTAATTGTAACCTGGACTGCTGGATTGATAGCGCTTGTATTAAAAATATCTGGGCTTGGCTGAATAATAGTCGGATCAATCAGATCGATCGTATAAACTTTAGCTGTACCAGTTGTAACATCTCCAAAAAAGGTCTTAGCAACAAAGAAAGCAATAATAACGCTAACTGAGGCGATAAGAATCAACATTGCTATATCAGTTTTTTTCATTATTTTACCACCTTATACTTTAAATCAACCGAACGAACTGGCTCATAAAAGCCTCGCCCTTGTATTGTTAATGTATCTTGGCCTTGGATCTTGAGGTTAGTTATATCAATAGCTCGAATTGAGCTTTCAAATCGCAATAATACCGTACTCATAATCCTCTTGCGCTCGGCTGCCTGATCAGCTGCTGACAGATTTAAATTAGGATCGACGTTGGCTTTAATTGATAACAAGAATGTAATTTGATTTTGGGAAACAGCTGAAGTTGAAATCTGAGCAGCACTATCAGCTGATAATGATTCAACACCAGGTACTGGATAAACCAAGAATGTAATTACCTCAAGTCCAGAGATGCCAGCTAATAATTTGTCTTTTATCGACGCACCAAATGTTGCTGAGTTGACAGTTGATGGTAATGCATCCAAAATAACCTGAACTGCCTTGTCGGTTTCAACGGCGCGTGCGTTTAGCAAAGATTGATTTGTATCAAGCACACGAACCTGCGACTCAAGCAACTTGATATTAGTGTTATTAGCCTTCAACGTTGTTACTGTCGTCGACTTCTCATGCAAGACTCGTTCGTTAAAAAACAATTTTTGTGTCAGAAAAATAGCTGCAACCAAAGCAAAACCAAACAAAACAGATACGCCAGCAACCCACAAAAACATCATCCGATTAGCCATGGCGATTTGCGTACGTTTGCGAATTGCGACTTCTTTGGACTGCATATTATTGACCCCCTGTTCCAGTTGTTACATCTTTGGCGGGTTCGACAAAAATACTTTTTGGAACTCCTAAATATGAATCGGTCGCATTGCCAATCGTTGGAATAGACACTGAAACACCTTGTGAAGCAGGTGAAAATAATTCTGGCGCATAAACAAAGCTAATAGTGAATCGCAACACCATAGCGCCTGATGTATCTTGTCCATAATTTGTGTTACTGGTACTCATATCAGTCGCCAAATTAACCTCTTGCTTTGTCTTGCTGGCATCGGTAAATTTAACTTTTGCACTTTCAATCGTCTTTTGAAACACTTCAAGTGCAGCATAGTTGCTGGCAGCCTGACCGTCAATCGTTATAATACCCGCATCGGCATCAACAACCAAATTTGATACCTGAACGCTATTTGGTTCTGGTGGAATAATTGCTTCGACTACATTAAAAATGCGTGAATCAATTTTTTTGCTGGCGTTAATAACAGAGATATTTTTTAATTGATTTTGAATAGTCAAAGTCTTAGATAAATCAGCTACTTTTGATAGCTGTGTCCCAAGTGTGTTAATCTCTTTATCGGCCTGATCGTTGCGGATAGATTGAAAAGTAAAAACATAAATCACCAAAAAAGCCACAACGGCAATTGACGACACGCCAATAATTATTGACCCAGTAATAACCTTTGCGCGAATATTTTGGGCACGCAACAATTCGCGTTTGACATCTGGTATAAGGTTAATTTCGATCATTCGATATTATTCCTTTGGGCAAGACCAATTACAGTCGCAAATTCGCTGGCAATCGTGCTTAGTTGTTGCTGGTCGACCGGTGCCACATGAACACGTTGCCAAGGGTTAGCAACCGCTGATGCCACACCTGTCTTGGCAGTCAAATAATCACCAAATCGTGGAATAATCGCACCAAAACCAGACAGCAAAATACCGCCAACTGGGGTATTTGGATAACGCGTCTGGAAAAACTTAATTGATTTAATCAGCTCAGTCGCAAAATTGTCCAAAGTACTTTCAATCGAACGATAAACTTGGCCTTCCAGTCTGTCAGGCGCTAGGCCAAATTTCAAAATAAACTGTCGAGCTTGGTCTTCTTGGACATTCAAATTTTGAACAGCCGATTTAATCAAAGTCCTCAGACCAGTCGGAATAGTACGCACCAGTCGCGGACTGTCGCCAAAAGTAATTGCCAAATCAGTTGATCGTTCGCCAACATCAATAATCAGTCTGGCATCTTGAACGCCACTTGGTAATAACGAACGAATCATAGCAATTGGATCTGGTTCGGATGCGATTACATTAAAGCCCAAACCTTCGATAAACTCGAGTCTTTCCTCGGTGTAGGTGTTAGCCGTACTGCAAAGCAAAACTTCTTGCTGTTTTGGGTCATGTAATGACTGGCCCAACAATGCCCAATCGACCTTAGTTTCGTCAATTGCCATCGGTATATACTGATCAATTTGGTATTTGATTGTGCTTTTCAATTCGGCTTCAGTCATAGTCGGCACATCAACAACAGTCGTAAAAGTCTTACCTGAAGGTAAACCAATGACAACATTTTTCTCTTTGATGCCACTTTGGCCAACTGCCGTCATGATTACTTCGCCCAGACGACGTAAACCCTCGGCCGAATCATTACCTGTGATTTTTTCATCAACTGGCGCATAACCATAGTGTTGCAAGGTCCAATTATCGGGACCTGACTTAGCAAGCTGTACTACTCGTACGGCGTTAGTCCCAATGTCTAGCGCAAAAAATTCGCCCAATCCCTTTAATAATGCCATATTACCTTTTATTATACAGAAGCATGAGCTTTAAAAGCAAGTCAAAAATATATTAATTTCGTGGCGGTACATCAGTCGTACTGACAGTTTGAGCAACACCAACACCAATCGAACGCGATGCAGCCCACAAATACGTATCAGGACGGATATTAAAGACTTCTGCTGGGTCGCCACTTTTATCACCCGGCTCGGATCCGGCTGTTCGATACAAATACAAATGATCGGTCATGACTGGACCGTTGACTGTTAGTTTGCTATTACAATCATTAATAGTTTGACCGACTTTTTCGCAGGTATCAATACTGCCATTTTTCAAATTAGCGTCATATGCCACCAACCAAGCATCAACTTGCGTGGCACTGTTATTAATAACGATTCTGTTAGCAATAATGATCAATTGTGGCAATTGTGAAATACTTTTATATGGCCCATTACTATACGTCTGACTGCCGTTAATCGTCACCGTACCTGTCGCCTTGATGATAATTGATCTGCCAGCTGGCAATGTACTGGCATTTAATGACAGATTTCCAGCAACATCATATGTGTCGCTTGCCAAATTACTGGTCGTTACAGTAGAGCCTGGCGATAAACTATGGTTTGTACTGGGAAAACTAGCCGCAACATTAGGTAATGTTCTGCCGACAGAGTAACAACCAGGCAAAGCACAACTATTTGTAACGCCAGCATTTGCAAAACTAAGAATATTGCTTTTAGTTGCCAGCAAGCCAGCAGGAAGTCCGGTTTTTGGACTGTACGCCGATCCTGATGCAGTATTAATGATTGTTTGACCAGCAAAAATTCCGTATTCAGCCCAACTACCAAAGTAATTACCACTTTTAACCGATACTGTGGTTTGCGTAGACCCACCCACCGACAAATCACCACCCAAAACTTGAGCTTTTGGTGCTTTGACAAGAATCAGACAACTATTGCCTAATGCTGTATTTAATCCCGAATGCATCCATTTACTACCAGCAGTCGAAGAACTATAATTTATTGGTTCACTTGAACTTGGAAATACAGATAATGCATAACATATCTTAGTACCCGCAAGTTCATCAGTTGAACCACCGTTATAATTCGAAAATGTCTTGCCGCTAGTACTAATAACATCAGTTCCACTATCCATAACCGTACAATCAGATACACCACCAATTGACGTGTAATAATCACACGGATTACTATTGGACTCTTTATTGTCTTTGTTTATAGTAGTGTTCGGATTTACCTTTAGGCGAAGTACCTGCCATTTAGTATCTTTGCTTTTGGTATGAAGATAAGATTTGTATTCTTTTGAAGAACTACTGTCAAGTTTTGGCTTAACTGTAACTGTTGCGCCAGGTTCGACACGATAGGTTGATAAAGCATTAATATCTGGCGTCAGTTTGTAGTCATAACAAGGACCAACGGTCGTAGTCCATGTAGTAGGTCCAGCATAGTTAATATTCGGCTCATGATATTCTTTATAGCTACTATGTCTTTTATTCCATACTTGATTGCAAACCCTATTTATACCCTTACCCGTACACTTATTCTCCCATCCGCCGACATATATTACTGTATAGTTATCAGAATAACCACTTACATGTTTACCTGAATTATTATATGTTTCTGTTTCTGTATACTTAATAGTATATTTATCACCTGTCGTATGTGTTCTCGTAATATCCACCCCAGGCGGTATTAACACTGGACTACGATATTTGCCGATAGTACCTTCCGAAGAAGTCACCTTAATGGGAACTAACGTAGGAGGAGTATAGGCACTAAAACCATGACTATTGTATGATTTAGCAGGATACGTCATTGGATATGTTGGTGGTATTGTCTGTTTGTCGGCAGGAATAACCGCTATTAATATCGGACGACAAGGATTGCCTGACGCACCAGAAATTCCTTGCATACTTCCAAATGGATTAGCACATTCCCAGTCCAGCATATAAACCACGTTTCCGCCAATAGAGAATTCTACGCTTTTATCGTTACAACCGTATGTAGTATTGTTATAAAAAGCGTCGTCCTTTAAGGTATCACCTTGGTAATAACTGTTCCATTGACCACATGGACCTGTGTCCGAACTCCAGTCAATCTTACCACCGTTGGTTTCAAAGTTCGTTAAAGTCGTTAACAGATTTGCCCAGTCGCCATCTTTTACAGTCGTACTACTTCGAGGTGGATTACCTAATATCGTATTATAGATAAATGCCGCCCCAATATGGTTCTGAGTACTTCCACTATTATATTTCTTCTTTAGATAACTAACAAAAGAGCCAACATCATTACCACCCATATCATGCAAGCCAGTATCAATTACATGCCCATCGACACCATTACTTCCTCCTCCTGATGCACCATTAAAGTATCCGCAATAAACATCAACGCCAGCTTCACAGGCCGCTGCTGCCTTTGTAAAATATGGACTGAATGAAAACGCCATCATCAACATCATGCCAATAAGCATTTGTTTTGCTAATTTTTGACCAGTATTTGTCATACTATTTAACTACGCCCCCAAGCGCCTCAATTTGGCTTTTATCATAATCTATTCGAGAGTCCTCAGGATCAATCGCCTTGGCTAAATCAATAGCTTTTTGGTAGTATTCAATGGCTTTTTGGCTATCGCCTTTCGCATCGTAAATAGATCCAAAAAATTCGGCCACATCCGCACTATTGCCAATAGACTCAGCTTGCTGAGCAAATAATAAAGCTTGATCATAATTACCTTCATTATAATAAACAGAGGCCTTACCTAACAATAGTGTCCTTTTCTGCGCTGAATCAGTCGTATCGCTTATCGCCTTATCGTAGGCGGCCACTGCACCAACCGTATCACCACCATTTGCCTGTGCAGCAGCACTAACAACTGTTTGATTGATTACATCATCAGTCTTAGCAGACTGAACCACTTGCTTATGGCTAGTAACATACAACCACACCCCACCACCAACGCTGGCAACTAAAATAACGACCAATGAAATAACTAGCCATTTTTTTGCAAAAAGTCGCTTTATCAAGCGGCGAAACTTTTTTAAGTGACGTTCTTTTTTAGGTTTATCACTTTTCTTGCCCATAAATATTATTCCTTATGCTTAACTTATTCAATAATACCACATTTTGTTAAATGCAACGGTGTTGAATGTCAGACTCGTATTTTTTAATCACCTCTGTTAAAATAATCGTATGAGTTTATCAATCGGAATCGTTGGACTACCAAATGTTGGCAAGTCTACCTTGTTTAACGCCCTGACAAATAATAATATTTTGGCGGCTAATTACCCATTCGCTACTATCGAGCCTAATACTGGAATTGTAGCCGTGCCCGACGAACGTCTGGCAGAACTGGCTAAATTATATGGTTCAACCAAATTAATGCCGGCTACCGTCACCTTCGTTGATATAGCTGGCCTAGTCGCTGGCGCCAGCAAGGGCGAAGGCCTTGGCAACAAATTTTTGGCTAATATTCGTCAATGCGAAGCTATCGTCCACATCGTCCGCGCTTTCCATGACGACAATGTCATTCACGTATCTGAACGTGTTAACCCCCGTGACGACATTGACATTATCAATACCGAATTAATTTTGGCCGACATCCAAACCATCGAAAATCGCCTTCCAAAACTAGCCAAAGAATCCAAAGCCAATCCTAAATTAAAATCAGTTGCTGAATACCTGGAAACTTTGATGGATAAGTTAAAATCTGGCACACCCCTATCTTCCGTCGC
>CAISVS010000072.1 GCA_903889015.1 uncultured bacterium
GACAACTTTTCGGTTAGTGCCGCCGATGGCTTTGATGACGCCAATTTCGCGGCGACGTTCGCGGACGACCATAATCATGGCCAACAGCACGATGACGGCTCCGGCGATAGTGGCGCCGATAACACCACCTAGGGCTAGGCTAGCGATACTTTCAAGTGACGTAACACTGGCAGCGGCTTGTTCGGCTTGGCTGGTGATGTCAGCTTTGTCGCCTAGTGCCGTTTTTAAGGTTGTGACGGTTGAGCTGACGTTATCACTACTGTCAACTTTGGCAACAATGCTGTTGACTGAACCGGACTGATCGGTCAAAGTTTGAACAGTGGCAAGGGGCATGATGATACCACTGTCTTGGAATTTATTGCCGGTGCTAAATATCCCTTTGACGGTAATAGTTTTGGTATAGGCAGTAAATGTGCTGCCGACGGCTAGGCTGTTTTTGGTGGCCAAATCACTACCAACCAAGGCAACTAAATCACTACTGGTGCCATCAATCGTTTCGCCGCTGGTCAGTGTTAAATCACTACCATTTGTGGAGATTGAATTAGGGTTAGTTGTGCCTGTGACTGTTGTACGAGGCGTAGGTGCGCGTCGAGTTGTGGTTGTGTCTGAAGGACTGCTATTTATACCACTTGGGGTGCTTGAACCCTCAAATCGCATTTGACGAGCGCCGAAATTACCTAATTCTAGAGACGCCGTTAGGCTGGTGTCAGTTGAACTAAGTTGGTCATTTAATGAGGCAGACGTACTGGTAATGTGGGTCGTGCCGGTAATTGTCGCCAGTTGAGTACTGGTTAAGGCATCGCCACCGCCAGCAAATCCATTGACGCCAGCTGGCGTAATAGTAATACTGGTGCCAGCGGTTGATTTAACTTCGTCAATTTTGGAATTAACACTGCCGCGAGCGACCAGCATACTTAATATTAGGCCAATACTGATTGCTAGCATCAATACGATGGCGCCTGATCGGAGTGGACTGCGGAGGGCGTTTTTGATACCCCGCGAAACTACATTCATGTTTTCTCCTTATGTTAAATAAATATTAATTTAACTTTACAGGCTAGTTCTGAGTTTTCGCTTGAGATTTATTGTTTAATGCCAAAATGAATGTAAAGATTGTTTCGTGATCAGGTGTGCTGGTGGCGATTAATTCGCCTTTGTGTAATTCAACAATTTGTTTTGCCAAAGCTAGTCCTAATCCATAGCCCTTTTGAGTACCGCTGGTTCGAGATGAATCGGCTCGATAAAAACGATCAAAAATATGTGGTAGTTTGTCACTTGGAATACCAGGTCCAGTGTTGGTAATCTCAAAGGTTGCATTGTTGTCGTCTTTTGTTAGATTAATGACAATTAGTGAATCATTTGGGCTATACTGCAAGGCGTTGTCGACTAATATTTTTATCAACTCGGCAATGGCGGTTTCGTTGCCATGGACAATTGGTTTATGGATTGCATCGATAATAATTCGGCTTTCAGGTAATCTGAAGTCATGAATAATTGATTGTGTTATTTTATACAAATTTACTGGTTCAAGCTTTAGTTTATTATTGTCGAATTGCGACATATTCAGCAACATTTGAGCAAGTTTGGATAGTTTGTCGACTTCTTCGAGGTTGCTGACTAAGACTTCTTTTAGATCTTTGGCGGTGGCGTTTTTATCCATCAGCGCGACTTCTAATTCGGTTTTCATAACCGCTAATGGAGTGCGTAATTCGTGACTCGCGTCACTGGTAAATCGGGATTGGGCTTCATGAGCTTTTTCGATTGGCATCAGATTGCGACGAGCTAATAAATAGCTGACATAACCACCAATCACCAAGATAAACAAATTAAGTAAAACCAATTCTTTGGCGATTGTTTCAGTTGCATCGCTAACTTCGCTGTTGCGTAGTAATGCTGCTTTGACGGGTGGCGGTGCAAAGTCAAAATCGTGTGACTGTTGCAGGCTAGTCTGAAATCTTTCCAGACGGGTCTGGACTTCATTGGCGGTAATTTGGTAAATAACAAAACTAAAGATGATACTTAGTGTCATCAAAACCAACAGATACCAGCCAGTTAGGCGGATTGTCGCCGATTTAAACATCTAGGGGCATCCCCTACTTTACTTCGATTCTGTAGCCAAAGCCACGAGCGGTATGAAGAAGTTTTGTCTTGAATGGATCGTCGATTTTTTGACGTAGATACTTCATGTAAACTTCAACAGTATTTGGCAAAATATCAGCATTATAATCCCAGACATGGCTGATGATTACGGCTTTGGTATGTGGTCGTCCTTGGTTGCGCATTAAGAATTCCAACAGTGCAAATTCTTTATTGGTTAACTCAATAGTTTTACCGGCACGGGTTACAACACAAGTTACAGTGTTAAGTGACAAATCGCCAACTGTTAATACTGTTTGTTGAACTTCAACTGGACGGCGTAGCAAGGCGCGAACGCGAGCTAGCATTTCTTCCAAAGCAAATGGTTTTACGAGGTAATCGTCGGCACCTGAATCTAGTCCAGTAGTGCGGTCTTTGATGGTGCCTTTGGCGCTTAATAATAATACTGGTGTGTGAATTTTTTCTTTGCGCATCGCCTTTACAATATCGATGCCGTTATATTCGCCTGGGATCATCCAGTCGATAATTGCTAAATCGTAAGGTTCAGTTGTTGCCATAGCGTATCCATCGTCCCCATCGTAGGAAATATCTACAGCGTAGTTATCGTTTTGTAAGGCTTTTTTTAAAGCGTGTGCAATCTTGTGCTCGTCTTCTATTATAAGTATCCTCATGACATTATTATACACCATTAGCGGCTTAGTAAATGCTTAAACATATGCAAATTCATAGATTTTTTTAATTAGTGTATAATACAAGGTATATATGAAGACACGAATAGAGATAGACACAAAGACTTTTGTAAGATTTTGGTTGGTAGTTATAGGTTTTGCATTGGTTGCGTTGGCGATATATAGTGCCAGTACAGCCCTAATTATTATTGGGTCGGCCTTATTTTTGGCTATTGCCCTCAGCAAGCCCGTAACCTTGTTGACAAAAATTTTGCCTGGTAAAAGTCGGGTATTAAGTACAGCCTTGGCCTATGTAGTAATTATTACACTATTGGGAGTAATTGTATTTTTGGTGATTCCGCCAATCATCACTCAAATGACAAAGTTTGCTGAAACGGTTCCAAATTTAGTTGATTCAGCTACAAAACAGTACGCTGGGGCAAGTGATTTTGTTAATCGTTATAGCTTACAACCTCAAGTTGATAAAATGGTTATTGCTATCCAAGATGGGATTTCTGGTTTTGGTGCAACGCTTGTGTCTGGTCTTGGATCGCTATTGGCAACTATTACAGCCTTGATTTTAGTGCTTGTTTTGGCCTTTCTGATGCTGGTTGAAGGTCCGTCTTGGTTGAATAAGTTATGGGCAGCCTATGATGATAATGATAAAATGGTCGCTCATCGTAAACTGCTTGGCAAGATGTATAACGTTGTGACTGGATACGTCGTTGGTCAATTATCGGTATCGGCAATTGCCGGAACGGTGGCTGGTGTTGCGGTCTTTGTGTTAAGTGTGATATTCGGCACGGTCCCAGCTGATTTAGCAATTCCATCAGCTATGATTGTGTTTGTATCGTCACTAGTACCACTTTTTGGTGCGATGATTGGTGCGTCGCTTGTCAGCTTAATTTTGGCATTAAACAGTATTACTGTGGCGATTGTATTCTTGGTATTTTTCATCCTTTATCAACAAGTCGAGGCTAACTATATATCACCTACTATTCAATCAAAACGGATTGATTTGTCGGCCTTGATAATTTTGATAGCTGTCACAATTGGTATCTATTTGTTTGGTATTGCAGGTGGTATTATTTCGATTCCAATTGCTGGTTGTATCAAAGTAATCTCGGAAGATTATTTTGCTCGGGTACATAAAAATCACGACATAGCTGATTAGTGTAGTCTGACTGATTTAGATAATTATAATGTCAGCCTAGTTGCTGACATTATAATTATGATTTGTATTCCCAAATAGTATCTTGGTTGGTGTCACGAATGACAATATCTAGTCCTAGTAATTCGTCGCGTAATTCATCGGACTTGTTCCAATCCTTCCTTTCGCGGGCAGATTTACGGATTAATAGAATCTTTTTTGCTTCGTCAGATATGTCAGGAGTGCTGTCAATTAATTGCAGTCCCAAAGTTGAATCAATCGTTTCTAGTAACTGAACTAATGCTGGTCTGTCAATGTTGGCTAAACTGGCTTTTGAAAGGTTTAAAAAGGCGTCGTCAATTATCTTAAGAGCTTCAGGCGTACCAAGGTCATTATTCAAGGCTTCGACAATAGCCTGTGATGTTGCCAATGTTGAGACTGTTTTATCGTTTTTTGACTTCTCTTCTTCACTTTGTAAAGTGTCATGAATTTGATGTCTGAGGGTGGCAATATTGCGCCAATTATGTAATCTGTTTTTGGCGGATTGCAAGTTTTCAAATGTGAAATTACCTTCTTTGCGATAGTTACTTTGAAGAACAAACATACGAAAATCAAGTGGCGAAAAGCCCTTTTCTTGTATGTCTTTTAGTGTGTAGCCGTTGCCAAGTGATTTGCTAATTTTTGTATTATTAACTTTCAGGTGGTTATTATGTAGCCAATAATTGCTAAAAATAAACCCTGTTGCGGCTTCGGACTGAGCAATTTCGTTGGTGTGGTGAACAGGAATGTGGTCGATGCCACCGGTATGAATATCAAGCGTTTCGCCCAAAATTGACATCGCAATCGCCGAACATTCAATATGCCAGCCAGGAAAGCCTTTTTTGCCTTCAAAATCCCATTCCATGTCACGTTTTTCGCCAGCTGGAGTAAATTTCCATAATGCAAAATCGCTGGCATTGCGTTTTTGTTGGTTAAATTCGACGCGGGCGCCAGCTTTTTGAGCGTCTAGGTCTAGATGGGCAAAATCAGCGTAAGTTGGGAATTTTGAAGTGTCAAAATAAATCCCATCATCAATTTGATAGGTATAGCCTTTGTCTTTTAGTTTTTGAACTAATTTAATTTGATCAGGTATATAATCAGTCGCCTTGGCAATGAATTGTGGTTTGATTAGTCCTAGGCTTTTCATGCCCTTTAAAAAGTCTTCAGTGTAAAATTCGGCTACTTCCCAAGCGGTTTTGCCTTCGCGGCGGGCGCCTTTTTCAAGTTTATCTTCACCGTCATCGGCGTCGCTGACCAAATGTCCAACATCGGTAATATTCATAACTCGAGTAACTTCGTAGTCATTGGCCATTAACGTACGAACCAAGGTGTCCCAATAAATATAGGCTACCCAGTTGCCGATGTGAGGGTAATCATAAACGGTCGGGCCACAGGTGTAGATTGATACTTTTTTAGGGACAAGCGGAACAAATTTATCGATTTCGCCAGTTAGTGTGTTATGAAATTGTAGTGTCATGTGGCATACCCTTTAGCACCTTGTCGGTGGCTGTTAATAGTTCTGGAATAATTGTATCAATAGATTCATAGACGCGAAAGCCGGCCGCATATTCGTGACCGCCGCCACCAAAGAATCCAGCCACATCGGCCGATATCGGTAAATTACTGCGTAATTTGCCAGTTAATTTGCCGTCAGGATAAGTTTTGATAGCGACGCCTAATTCAACGCCTTCGACTAAACGCATTTCGTCTAACACTAAGACGCTAGGGTTGTATTGGTCGCTGTACTGCTGAATTTCTTCAAATGGAATGCGGATTAAGGCTAGTTTGCCGTCCAAGTAATATTCGATGCGTTGTAATAATACGCCTTTGTAGGTTAGTATATCGGCCGATTTTTTCATAAATTCACGACGACGTTGCTCGATTTCGTAGTTGCTGGCGCCCAGTTCGACTAGTTTTCCGGCCGTAAAGTAAGTTCGTGGACTGACTTTTTGAACGGTTAACCCTAGACTGTCGCTCATTATGGCTACCATCATATTTTCGGCGGCTTGTTTGTTGATTGCCCAACCGGCGTCGGTTACAAGGCTGTAAATAACTTCGCTAGATGCAATGGCTTCTTCGACCAAGGCGGTATGTTTAAAACTAAGATTTGATGCCGTTAAGTGGTGATCAATTACTAAAACCTCATGCGTATCAAAATAATGGCGAACGCCAGGTGTATCAAGTACACGAGTTAGTAGTACATCAGCCATGGTATCAACAATAATCGCCAAATCGGCTGAGGTGTCAAAATCGCCAACAACTCTATCCCAACCAGATATATAACGCATGTATTTTGGAATTTCGACTGGACAGTATAAAATAACTTCTTTGCCAAGGTCGCTTAAAATTTCTTCTAGTGCTAGTGCACTACCTAACGAATCACCGTCAGGATTTTCGGCTTGAATAACGATAATTTTGCGGGCTGCATTAATTAATTCTTTGGCTTTGTCGTACATTTAAAATGCCCTTCTGCCCTCTAGAGCATGAGTTAATGTAATTTGACCAGCGTATTCCAAATCAACGCCAACTGGAATGCCGCGTGCCAATCTGGTTAATTTAATATCAATACCAGCATCCAAGATATGTCGTTGCAAAAATAAAGCAGTTGACTCACCTTCCACACTGGCGTTAGTGGCGATAATTACTTCTTGGACATCATCGCGCGTCAGACGTTCCAGTAATTCTGGAATATGCAATTGTTCAGGGCCAACACCGTCAATTGGACTAATAGCGCCACCAAGGACGTGATATGTACCGTTAAATTGTCCAGTTCGCTCCAGTGCGATAATATCCAACGGTTCTTCAACAACGGCGACTAATGTTTTATCACGTGATGGGTCGCTGTATAGTATCGAAACGTCTTCATCGGCATCAATCAAGGCGAATGTCATTGGGCAACTCTTGACGCCACTGTGAAGATTAGTTAGAGCGTTAGACAGATCCTCGCTAATGCGTTTATCGGCTCGCAACAAAAAATAGGCATAACGTTCGGCTGTACGAGCGCCAACACCAGGCAATCGGCCTAATTCGTCGATGGCCGTAACAAGTGCCGATGGAAGAAGTTGTGACAAGGTGTTTCCTATAGCCCTAGTTTACCTAGGCCGCCCATCAATGGTTTCATTTTTTCAGCAGCAACTTCTTGGGCTTTGGCTAGTCCATCGCGTAATGCAATTTCAATCCAATGTTCAAGTTGTTCGATATCGTCCAAATCAACTTGCTCAGGATCAATTGTAACTTTTTTAACCTTTAATTCACCAGTTACCTGAACGACAACAGCGCCGTCGCCAGCTTCAACTTCGATGATTTCTTTTTTTAATTCATTTTGGGCTTTTCGTAAATTATTGATCATTTTTACTTGGTCAAATGCCATGATTAATACTCCTTAGTCTGATAATTATGTTCTTATTATACTTTACTTTACAATCTTTTTGTATAAGTAAAAGCGGTCACCCTGATTGGACTTTGGTGATGTAATAATTTGGTCTATTTGATAGTCGGCGATGTTTTGTTTAGCGTCTCTGGTTGCCAAAAAAGTATCAGTTGTTGGGGTCAGCGATACTGTAAACTTTTTGTTATATTTTGCGACAACTTGGTAAAATTCAAGCTCATCATTGGCTACAACGACATTTTTTGTAACTTTCGGAATTAGTTTTAAATCATTTGAAAAGTTTGGTGCAATTGATGGGTCGTATCGATAGCCGTTGATATATCGGTCGGCGCCTGAAAAGACCAATACAATAACTAAAATTGTGACTGGTATTAATCCACCAATACGGGCGTATGGATTGCGCGGAAACAGAATGTACCAACGAGCTAGTAGTGTGCGAATTCCTGATGCTAGCAACAAGACAAGTGGCAAAAAAGTAATACTGGTTAAACTAGGGTCGATAATAACAAATGGTATTAAACAGATCGTCCAAAATGCAATCACGTAACTTTTGGCGGCTGCCCGTGTGCGAACGGTGTAAAAGGCGCCAAATCCAATCAGAATCATTGATCCTAGTTCAAAGAATGGTGTCATTAGCGTTGCGCCACCTGGTTTAGAAAATCCAAAATATTCAGCGCCTAGGGTGGCAAAGTTAGTTCCCCAATTTGGCCAAGTTGTTGGGATGCCAAGTAGAGTTAGTATCATTTTTGGGCTAATCATGACAGCGACAATCAGTGGGATTATCAAGATAAAGGCAAAGACAAGGCTGACAATAATTTGCGGTTTGGACAGTTGTTTAATGATAAAACGTAAATGTGGGTGCAAAAATACCGCCACGATCATAGCAATAATCATATATAAACTTAGTGGTGTATACAGGCTAAGCCCAGCTAATATACAAAAACTAATCTTGTAAAACATTCTAAACTTTTTTTGTCTGGCAATAAGATCAGCAAATAATAATAAACTAATTGACCAAAACAAATACAAAATACCTGGCGTGCCATCTTGGGCGATAAATATGAATTGGCCGGTTGTGATAGCAATTAATGACGCCAAAACCCCAATGCCAGGTTTAAACCAGCGCCTTAACAGGATGATTACGCCGATGGCTGAAAATAATGCCAAAATAATTGATGGTAATTTGATTGTAAAAATCGACACGCCAAACATCGACATGCTGGCTTTTTGCATCAAGTGATACGGCAGATTAATAATTTCTAGTGACTTAAAATCGTACAAGTTGACAGTACTACTTTTGACGGCTGATTGCATTTCTTGGCTTGATATTCCACCTGGAGCAAATAATCCGGCCAGTACGAACATCGTAATTAAAATAATTGCAATTAGGCCATAGCCAACGATATATCGGTGGCGGTAAATAAACGTTTCAGTAATTTGTAGTCTACCCATGTTTAGATACAATTATAACACGATAAAACTAGTCGTTGTGTTTATGGTCCAACGACATAAAACGCAAACGTTCTGGGTGGAAGTATAATTCAACGCGGCCGGTTGGTCCGTTACGGTGTTTAGCGATAATCAAATCAGTAATGTTTTCGCGTTCGGTTTCAGGGTTATAGTAGGCTTCGCGGTAAATAAACATAACAATGTCGGCATCTTGCTCGATTGATCCTGATTCACGCAAATCGGCCAGCTGTGGAATTTGCGGACTGCGTGATTCGACTGAACGTGACAACTGTGACAGGGCGATGACAGGCACATTTAATTCGCGGGCAATTAATTTAAGACCACGGGATATTTCGCTGACCTCTTGAACTCGGTTGCTGAAATTACTGCTACTGCCACTACCCTGCATCAATTGCAAGTAGTCGACGATGATAAGTCCCAATGGTTGTTCGTGGGTGGCGCGGCGAGCTTTGGTACGCATTTCAAGCACTGACAAGCCTGGTGTGTCATCAATATAAATCGGTGCTTCGGCTAATTCGCCCATAGCTTCGGATAATTTACCAAAATCTTCGTCTGACAAATTACCAGTACGAATATTCCAAGCATCAACGCCCGATGCGTCGGCTAACATACGGTCAACCAATTGCTCTTTGCTCATCTCGAGGCTGAAAAACAGTACTGGTTGTTTAGCGATTGTTGCCACGTTGTAGGCTAGGTTTGTGACCAAAGTCGTTTTACCCATAGCAGGTCGAGCGGCCAAAATAATCAAGTCACTGCGCTGCAGACCGGCTGTCATGTTGTCGAGGTCTTTGTATCCAGTCCGAACGCCACGCAATGCGCCTTTGTTGCGGTGTAATTCTTCCATACGGTCAAAACTTTCGGTCAAAATACTTTCGATGCTGACTAAATCTTGTTTTAGTGTCTGGTCGCTGACTGAAAATAGTACGGCTTCGGCTTTTTCTAATAATTCCTGAGTAGTTGTTTCTTCGTCGTATCCAAGTTCGGATATCTCACCGCTAGCTTTGATTAATC
>CAISVS010000073.1 GCA_903889015.1 uncultured bacterium
CCACGCAGGGCTGTCTCGTCAGCATTACTGTATATTTGGCCAATACCTTTAGACGAATTCCAAGTACTAGCGCCAGTTAGGCCAGTGCCAGACGGAAAGACGTTTGGTGATAATGTGCCAAGAGCTGTAACTGCCGTCCATTCCCGCCAACCGTAACCACCAGCCGATATACCAGGCTGTCCAGTGGTTGAGGTGCCATTTGTCCATTCCCAAATATTGCCAGCTATATCCCAAATGACTTGGCCATTAGACAAGGTTAGGGTGCGACGTTGGTTACCGCCGACGTTTGTTTCACCAGCATAACCATTGCTGTCGCTGGGGTCAGCGACTAAGGCATTAGCTGGAGCATTGTCGTTGTGACCGCTATAGATATACCCACTGCCGACAGTACCCGTTGACCAGTTGGATGGTACATTTAGAACGTTTTGGGCAATAGTTAAGTATTCGGCTTCGGTGATCAGGTGACAACCTGTACAGCCAGCCACGTTAGGGGCAACACTGGCAGCCGTAGTTTGGCTGACACTTACCCATTGTTGAACACTGGGGGCGCTAATTGGCGTGGTGCTGGTACCTTGGGCTCCTGCCGTGGCGTCACTGTGGGATGCGGCGTACTTCATGACACAAAAGTCTGATGTGCCATAAGTAGCACTGCCTGGGACGACAATGAAGTTGGTTGGACAAGTTATGCCAGCAATTAAGGTTGGTGATGAATCATTTGTTACACGGTAGGTTGTACCAACCATACCACCGTTAGACGCATCAAGCGTAAAGGTTGGTGGCGTTGTGCCATTGACGGCTGTAAGTGTAAAACTATTGCCACTGCCAGATTTAATACAAATACTGTTGGCAGCAGGTGTAGCCGAACAGTCAATTGTGGTTGGATAATACCCATTGGCGTCGGTTACTTGATAGATTTTTAATTGTTGTTGGGCATTAGATAAGTCAGATTGCATCGAGGCAACAATTGCCTTTTTTTGGATACCTGTGTAGCTGACAATAGTGATGGCTGCCAAAATACCGATGACAACGACAACAACCAGCAGTTCGACGATAGTAAAACCGTTCAACTGTTTGTGTTGAGTGCCAGTATGATGACTATTTTGGTGTTTATTTAAATAATTAGTGCTGTTTGCGAACCAATTAGAGAGAGAGAGAGAGAGAGAGAGTTTGCTTTTTTCATAATATGTTGTTTATTAACTATAATTATCCCACTTAATTGTATAGGGTGATTATAGCATGAGCGTAATGTTAAATACAACGTTAAATAATGCCGACTTATAATCATTCAGGGTCCGTCCTAGGACGGACCCTGATACTTCTCAAGGATAGCGCTTTAATAGATTGACTAGTTATTAGATATTTATTTGTAATTCGCCATATTCCATATTCCAATAGCCATATTCCACTTCTGGCCATATTCCATATTCCATATTCCAATAGCTATTAGCCAACTCTCAGCCAATATTGGCGATTTCGTAAGTAACTTCACCTTTTGGAGTGACAATAGTGGCGGTGTCGCCAACTTTTTTACCAAATAATGCCAAACCGATTGGTGATTCGTTGCTGATTTTGCCAGCTAGTGGATCAGCTTCGACAGGCCCAACAATTGAATAAACAAATTGTTTTTTGCCTAACTTTAATTCAACTTGGCTACCTAGGGTGACTTTTGATTTGCTGCCACCCTTAATAATTTCACAATTTTGCAAAATATCTTCAATTTCAGCAATACGCGTTTCGACAAGTCCCTGCTCTTCACGGGCAACGTCATATTCAGCGTTTTCACTTAAGTCACCAAATTCACGTGCTTCAGCGATCTTGGCAGCAACTTCGCTGCGGCGACCAATTAAAGTAGTCAGTTCTGAACTGAGTTCTTTTTGACCTTCGATGGTGATTTGATATTGTTTTTTCATAATTTAAATTCCTCTTTTCAATATAAAAAGTGTCTTTTGAAAGTAAAGATACGCTATATATAGCGTAAAATCACATAGTACCTTTTATAGTCAGCTTAGTTTAGCAAGCAGTTGATTATGTGTCAATATGTATATATATAGTAGATAGTATTTAGTAAGCAGTAGACGTTAGATAGTCAAATCCCAGTAGTCATACATATGTTATAATCATCTTATTATGACAAAGAAAAAACTTCTACCATCGAAAAAAGATTTTCCAGCTGAATGGTACACTACCATCATCAAATTAGCCGACTTAGCTGATTACGGCCCAGCAAAAGGTTCAATCATTATCAAACCTTATGGTTATGCTATATGGGAGAACATCCAGAACGCTATGAACCCTATTATCAAACAAAAAGGCGTCGGTAATTCATACTTCCCTTTGTTAATCCCAATGAGTTTACTTGAAAAAGAAGCTAGCCATATCGAAGGTTTTTCACCCGAACTGGCCGTCGTTACAATCGCCGGCAATGAAAAATTAGAAGAACCACTGGTAGTCAGGCCAACCAGCGAAACAATTATGTACAACGCCTACGCTAATTGGGTGCAATCTTGGCGTGACTTGCCTATTATGATGAATCAATGGAATAACGTCGTTCGTTGGGAAAAACGTACTACCCCATTCCTACGCACCAGCGAATTTTTATGGCAAGAAGGTCACACTGCTCATTCCACCCTAGATGAAGCCCTAGAAACCCAAAAATGGGCCATGGATATGTATAAAAATATATATAATAATTACTTTGCAATCGACGGTTGCATCGGTAATAAATCAAAGGCTGAGCGCTTTTCTGGCGCCGATGAAACTATGACCTTCGAGGCGTTAATGCCAAGTGGTAAAGCATTACAAGCTGCTACTTCACATAACTTAGGTCAAAATTTCAGCAAACCATTCAACATCTCATTCCAAACCAAAGACGGCGCTGATGAATTTGCGTGGCAAACCAGTTGGGGCCTATCAACTCGTTCCATCGGCGGCTTGATTCTGACACATGGCGATGATGATGGATTAGTTTTACCTCCAAAGCTAGCCCCAATTCAGGTAATTATCGTCACTGTTAATATGTCTGACGACGAAATGAAATTCGCTAACGAGCTAAAAGCTATTCTGGAGAATGGCAATATACGGACCGAGATTGATACACGCGATGACGAGCGATTTGGATTTAAATTGAATAAATGGGAAGTCAAAGGCGTCCCTATCATCTATAAAATTGGCGCCCGAGAAGTTGAAAATAAAAAAGTCACAGCCAAAGCCCGTTTCAACAAAGAAGAGCGAGAAATCTCAATTGAAACCAGCTTAAATGAAACCACTAAATGGCTTGATGACATCCAAACCGCCATGTTAGCAAATAGCTCAAGAAACTTGGCTGAAAACACCCGTACGGCCACA
>CAISVS010000074.1 GCA_903889015.1 uncultured bacterium
ATTATGGTGATGCTGGTAAAAATATCGCAAACGGAGTTGGTATCAATATTGGTTCATACCTACCCGGTGCCAGCGCATGGGCAATATTTAGCGCCCGCGTTGCAGACGTCAACCAGTTAACTTGTGGTAACAATAAACTTGTTAATACCGCCAAGGTAACTACGGGCGGTGGTTCAATTTCGGATACAGCTGATGTTATTGTCTCAAAGACATGTACAACACCTCCAGAATTACCTCACACTGGTCCTACCGAGGACATCATATCGATATTGGGTCTTGGTGCAATGGTTGCAAGCATAGGTTATTACCTAGCTAGTCGCCGTAAATCTTTGAACCAATAAGACGAGTCTGACCGCTCTACATTTCTGAAGCAATTCGGATAAATCACTACCCTGCTGTTATGGCGGGGTAGTTTTTGTTATAATCAAATACAATGAGTCCCGTTAGAACTCTGTGTCTAACCTAGTACCTACTAAAAAATATACTAATAAAACGATAGATTATTATCGATGATAAATTTAAACAGGAGTTCTAACGGGATGAGTAAGAATAAGAAAAAACGCAACAAACAATACACTGGCGTCGACGCGGCTGTTACCAAGCCAATTATTACTCGGATATCTGCAGTCAACCGATCAAAATTCGGTCAATGGTGGTTTGATAACAAAGCCAAACTAAAACCAATTTTAATCGCAGTTGGCGTTGTACTGTTTATAATTATAATCGTCGCTCAAATTATCAAACTAGCTAGCGGTGGTTGATTCAATCACTTGATCAATCGGCAAACGGAAACCAAACATACTCCCCTTGCCTTCGATTGACAAGAATATTACCTCACCACCATGGGCATCAATAACTTTCTTTGCCAAATATAATCCGACGCCAGTACCGTCAGGACGTTGTTTGCGAGCGTTGCTGGCACGATAAAACTTGGTAAATAATTGTGCTTGTTCGCTGATTGGTACACCAATACCAGTATCTTTAACTGTAAAGACAACATCTTTACGATCGACTGATAAATCAATAACTATTTTTGTGTTGTCGCGCGAGTAATACAGCGCGTTATCGGCAAAGTTCATAATAACCTGGCGGATTTTGCCCTCATCAAGTTTAATCATTGGAAAGTCAGATGGCGGATTATATACAAATTTCATATTGCGCATCTTGGCGCTTGGCGCTAGACTCTCAATCTCTTGTTCAACTACTTTTGACAAATCAACTTCGTGTTTATCAATTATAAACTTGCCATTCTGGATCCTAGACACATTCAAAAAGTCATCAATCAATCGGACCATACGTTCGCTGCTCATAAAAGCCTCTTCCAAAAATTTACGTTGCATGTCCGAAACTTTGCCGGCGTCACCTTCTAATACCATGCTGATATAACCTTTGACACTGGTTAGTGGTGTGCGTAGTTGATGGGATGCCATACCAACGAATTCATCTTTGGTTTTATCCAACTGACGTAAAATTGAGTTGCTGGCTCGAAGTTCTTTGGTGGCATTTTCAATGCGTTGTTGCAAGGTCGAGTTAAATTCTCGAATTTCTTGGACTGCCAAAGCGTTTTGAATGGCAATAGCAATCTCGTCTGAAACCGCATTTAATGCCTTGACATCACGATTGGTATAACCTGAATTACTACGATGTTCGCCTAAACACAAATAGCCAATTATATTATTAGATTCAATTAACGGTAATATTAACTCAATTCTGTGACTTAACATCAACCGTCGTACTTCATCCTCTGGTTCTAACATTGACGCAATCACAATATCACCCGACTTACCACAAAGTTCACCTAGTTTGTCAGCATCAGCCTTCGGTAACTGCCTGTGATGCTGCGTACCAGCCATAACGTAATGTTCATCGTCTGTATTGATATAAAAGAACGTCTGCTCGCTTTTTAGTGTATTGCCTATTTCGTGCGAAATCCGCTCTAATAAGTTTCGCAAATCAGTCGTCGTCGTTAACGATTCGTTCACCCGTGTAAAAAAGTCATCAGTATCATAATTATCTTTGTAGAATATTTTATTAGTAACTTTATCGAAAAAGCGCTTCAATGGCTGGAATACAAAAGCCAAAATCAAGCTAGTTACAACGCCACTGGCAATCTGGCTTGGACTAGCTATTTCTTTATTGAAAACGCCAGAGATAATGAAAACAATATCCAAGTATAGACAAGCAAGACTTACTAAAACTAAAGTATAAGTTGCGCTTCTAACTACCGCTAGCCTAACATCAAATAAATGTCTTTTTACTATAGCGTATGCAGCGAACCCAAAGAATAAAACAATTGAATAATCACCTACAGCAGTAAAGCCCTGTAAGTCAAAAACTCCTGGAAGGATGATGCTAAAAACAACAGAAGAAATGACAAATATCAATAAGCCTGAATAAAAATATTTCATACTAACCTTCTCTGATTCTGTAAGTAGTTTATATTTATTAATCGATATCAAGATTGATAGCATTATAAATAGAACTACAAACACATAAAAGATGTCCATCATCATTCCCGGCAAAATATCCGTGATATGATTTTCAACCGTAGCATCAGCCACAATATAATCAGTCAGTAATGAAAGATATGCAAATATCGACCAGACACATACTGATATCCAATCTAGTATTATAAAATTCTTAATCTTGCGAGGGAAATATATAATAAAAAAATATATTATCAATACAGACAGAGACCCCATAAACCAAGCAGCCCTTGACCATAATAAAGCCCTAGAAATATCAAACCCAGAAATATAAGAGAAAAATACATTTAGCAATGGGAAAACTACCAATAAAACAAATAGTTGATTCATACGAGCAAGCCTATTGCTGTTGTAAACCCACAATGCTATTAAGAAACCTAGGGTCACTATTATAGACATTATAATTATACTCATATACTCCATAGCCTAAGTCACCAATTCGCTAACATATTTACCGATCATTAACACCGGCATCCATATAATAAACTCGCCTTCAATTAACACGTTAAATAAAACCATACGTTTTACTATATCTTCTTTATATGCAAATAGGTTAAACGCGGTATATATTATTGTTATTAAGATAAATAGAGAATACGTAGGAATAATATTCAACACCACGCCTAAAACTATCGGTGCAGTGGATAATATATTGATGCAATTCAAATAAAATATTGATTTTTTTTCACCCAATACAATGGCGAATGTCTTGAGTTTATTTTTATTATCCCCATCTATATCTCTAACATCACAAAATACCGTATTAATGAATATTCTAGTAAAATAAAATACCAATACAAGAAAAACGGCTGAGGTTAGTGATATTTTATAATATAGAGCCATCAAAATAACCAGCATAGAATAAAAACTTGCCACATAGAAACTCTTGAAACCAATGACATTCACAGTTAGTGATTTGAGTCTTACTGTATATAAAGAACCTCCAATAATGAGACAGACTAAAAATATAACCGTTAAAATCGAAGAATAAATATATACTAAAACTAGCGCTAGAACAGAACTGAATATAATAATCAGAGGCAATATTTTTTTACGCCTACTTGTAAGTTTTGCTCGTTTAGGATTGGTAATCATATCCTTATCTATTTCTTTATAATAATTAAATGACAATAATGAAAAAATCATCAAGAAAACAACAAGCAAATAATCCCAAGTAATACTTAAACCTATCATTAAAGATAGAGCATACATAGCCGATATATCACCGAGGGCAATAAGATAGCCTTCATGAACAACCTTATCCCAAATTTTTTTCATATCAATCCTATTATTAATTTTTACGCTACTTTAACATTAGCACTTTACAATATAAAAATAAACATAAAACGCCCATTCAATAATTAATAATTGAACGACAAATTACAGATTATTTTGATACAATATAAAATTAGATATGAATAACAATCAAGAAATCAAAAAATCAATTAAAAATGGATGGAAATACCTCGAATCACAAAATATAAGTGGATTCTTTGAATGTATGGTTGGATCTTCTCGTGGTCTGTCTGATGGCTTATCATCGCCACCAGAAACATCAAATATATTAATAGAAGAGGTGCTATTAAAATACCACCCCAGACGTAATATTTCGAAAGATACAATAAAATATCTTAAAAAATTATCAAATAATGAATTGTTCACTTATTTTGAAGACCGAAGCCTATATCCACCAGATTCTGACTTTAACGCTATTGGGTATTCACTGTTATTTGAATTAGGCTACGCAAATACAAAAGAAGCAAATATAATTTTGAATATACTATTATCAAATATTGACGAGAATGGCATTGTAAATGTTTGGATTACTAATAGCGACAGACCGAAGCGCATTGATCATGTCGTAGCAACAAACGTAATCTATCTTGCCTACTTACTCGGAAGAGAAAAAGAAACAATTGTAAGTGAAGACTGGATATACAATATCCTAGTCAACAACGAATATCAAAAAGGTTCAAGATATTATAATTCACCTGACGCTTTTCTTTTCGCACTTAGCAGACTTACAAGTAAATTCCCGTTATTTAATGAGAGATTTAATAAACCCCTACGTGAACATGTAGAAAATCGCATAAAAGAAGTAGAGTTTATAATTGACATAGCTATGTTGATAATTGTAGCCAAATCTTTAGATATACCTGTAGATTATTACCAAAATAAACTAATCAACATGCAAAATGATGATGGCTCATGGCAATCTGATGCATTATTTAGATTCGGTAGTGTTAATAAGTACTTCGGAAGTCAGGCACTTACAACAGCGTATGCGATAAGGTCACTTGAAATATATTAATCACTGTCAGTATTTACATCCTTCTGTTCGCTTGCTAATACTTTTTTGCGTAACGAAACAACGAAAGAGCCACCTATGACTAATATAAATACACCCAACATTAGCCATAACTCTACAGTAAGTTTTCCGAAAATAATCACATAAGA
>CAISVS010000075.1 GCA_903889015.1 uncultured bacterium
CGAACTGGCCAGTGTTTTTCACTTACCACATACCAATGTCGAAACACCGAATGTTGTTTGGGCCAGCAGTAAAAGCGCCGAACCGCCTACAAAATTACCAATTATCACTGGTAATCCAGCCATCGATGAAAACATCAGCGCCTTTGGTATGACCAACTTCCGTGGCGTCAATCAACAATTCGGTATGCTACGATCTGACCGTTCTAGGCACGTCTATATCATCGGCCAAACTGGCGCCGGTAAAACTGGTACGTTAGCCTTATTAGCCCTCAGTGATATCTTTCACGGCCATGGTTATGCCATTATTGACCCACACGGAGATTTTGCCGTCGACAATATGCGTTTTATACCCGGCAGCCGTCTAAAAGACGTTATTTACTTCAACCCAGCCGATACAGCCTTTCCATTAGGTTTCAATCCATTAGAAGTTACTAACCCTAACCAAAAAACTAACATCAGCAGCGAAGTTATCGGCGTCTTAAAACGTATGTTTGGCGAAAGCTGGGGACCACGTTTGGAATACATCTTGCGCTACACCATCTTGGCACTGTTGGACCGACCATCAACTACCATGCTAGATATCACTCGTATGCTAACTGACAAAAAATTTAGGGCTGAAACTTTGGGTTATTGCCAAGATACAGTCGTTTTAAACTTCTGGAACATCGAATTTGCCAGCTGGAACGACAAATTCGTCACCGAAGCTATTTCACCAGTCTTAAACAAAGTTGGCGCCTTTACGGCCAACCCAATCATTCGTAATATTATCGGTCAACCTAAATCAACCTTTGACATTCGTAAAATTATGGACGAAGGTAAAATATTAATCGTCAACCTATCCAAAGGCTTAATCGGTGAAGATAATGCCGCTATTTTAGGCGCCTTTTTGGTCACCAAAATTCAGTTGGCCTCGATGAGTCGCAGCGATATTGAACGCATCGAAGACCGTCGACCTTTCTATCTTTATGTCGACGAATTCCAAAACTTTGCAACCGATTCGTTTGCGACAATTCTGTCTGAAGCCCGCAAATACGGCCTTAATTTAACCGTCGCCAACCAATATATCAGCCAAATGGGCGAAAACGTTCGTGACGCTGTCTTTGGCAACGTTGGTACAATCATTTCATTCCGTGTTTCAGCCGATGATGCACCGATTTTATCTAAACAATTCGAACCTCAATTTGAACCAAATGATCTGTTGCAGATGCACAATCGAAACTTTATTATCAACATGGTTATCGGCGGTGAAAAAACCCCGGCCTTCAACGCCACAACCTTGACATTACCAACACCACAATTGGACAATACCGCCCTGATTATCGAAAATACCCGTCGCAACTACAGCCGTAGCCGCAGTGAGGTTGAAGCCGAGATTGCAGCAGCAATCAGACCACCTGCCAGCGTCCAAGCACCCATATCACGCGCTCAAGCCATCAAATGGCCTATTGGTATGCAACCAATCGACAGCACGTTTACACAGCCAGCAGGGCAGAGTCAATCACCCACCCCTGTTGTAACAGATGGAGAAGTTAAGCCAAAGCGCAAACGTACCCGTCGTCGTAAAAAACCAGCCGGTATCATATCAACTGACAATGATGTACTACAAATAGCACATCAATTAACAGCTCAGCCTGTCCAACAGGCAAGACCGACTCAACCCGCTGCAACCATCGAATCTGACGGTTCGTTACAGATAAAGCACTAGGGGAGTCGCCTGTCTACTTCATCACCGTCCACCATTCCAACACTAATCCAACATCCTGTTTGTCTGACGCGCTTAAAATTAAATCAACTAAACTATGTATCCTGCGTAACTCGTTACCACTCAAACATACTCGGATAGCATGGTTCAGTCGATTTAATTTTAACGGTCAAACAAAGGGATATTGGATTAGTATTGTTCATGTTGGACGGTTAGCGACATATCGAAGAATTAGGTTTAAAAAGTAGATTTTGAGGCATCGCCAGCCACCACTTCATCCCATCGTTCATCTGAGTGTCCCTTTGGCTGACCGTAAAACTAAATTACTTTATTCATTGCTAGTCGAGGACCACCTGAACCCAATTGTTTGCTATTCAGCAAAACAATTGGCGTGAAGGCGATCCTTCACTTTATGGTACCGTCCACGCGTACCATACAGGAAGGTCGTTCCGCAGACAACAAAGAATAAAGCAATTTAGTTTTAGCGCGTCAGACAAACAGGATATTCA
>CAISVS010000076.1 GCA_903889015.1 uncultured bacterium
ACGTTGACAGTCGTCAAGTGATTTATGATGAAGTTCATGGCACTCAATATTCAACAATATTGCTGACCGAAAGTGGTGAACGAACAATATTAATTTATCGTGGCGTTGCTAATACTCACCGCCCACAAGATTACGAATTGATTGATTTTACGCAATATGATTGGCTGTATATATCGTCATTTGGTGGTGCGGTTGATGCTTTGGATTTGATATTTCATAAGGCGATGTCGGCTGGTGTCAAAATTGCTTTTAATCCAGGCAGCGCGGAATTAGAACAGATGGATAAATTAAAGCCACTTCTGGAGGATGTTGATGTATTAATCGTCAACAAAGAAGAAGCGCAATTGATAGTCGAAGGAACTGACCTAGAGGAAATAACTCGGCATCTACTTAATATTGTTCGCTTGGCAATTGTCAGTGATGGTCCAAATGGCGTCATGGCCAGCGACGGCAAAACCGTTGTTCGGGCTGGTATGTACGAAGACGTCAAAGTAATTGACAGGACTGGTGCTGGTGATGCCTTTGGTTCAGGATTCCTTAGTCATTGGGCGCTAGGCAAGTCACTTAAAGATTCGATTGTTTTTGCCAGTGCCAACTCAACATCAGTAGTGACAAAAATTGGCGCCAAAGCTGGAATTTTGCCAAAAGGTGTTAAATTACACGCTATGCCCTTAAACGAGAAACCATTTTAGGATAGGAAAAATATATGGCGGGATATTTACAAAAACTTCTGAGCGCTCAAGAACCAATCTTTAGTAATGGCCTAGTTAAATTGGAAAAAACAACCGGCAACAGTGGTGTTGACGCCAGATTAATTGCTGATATTACCGAAAGAGTCCACGAAACGATGCGCCGTATGGGTTTAGATGTTCGTGATACGACTGGTCCTGAATTGTATTTTGCGTTAATTTCATCTGTTAGATGCGGTACAAGTGAGCCGTTATTATCAGATATGGACTATGTTCTATTTGCAGCTGACGAGACGGTTATTTCATTTAATTTGATTGATGTAATCGAAAACGCACATCACGAATTACCATATAATCAACAAATTTGTAGTCACGGCCAACGCAGTTTGCGTGGCGAATTAGTAACGCGATATATGGATCACGCCAGAACTAACGTCGATACTACTCGTGATATTGCATCGTCAATTGGGCTGTTACCTGAAAGTGATACATGGTACAATAATTTAAACATAACCGAAAATAAACAGGAATAATTACAAGTGAAATATCAGATTTGCGTATCAGGTGCTGCTTCCGGAGAGACTGTCACGGCTTCACATCAATTAGCTTATGATTTAGGCAAGGCAATTGCGATGGCTGGCAAAACGATTACGACCGGTGCGACTGTTGGGTTGCCATGGTATGCCGCTCAGGGTGCCTTTAGTGTCAAAGATCGTGAAGGTGTATCGGTTGGCTTTTCACCCGCTCGATCATTTCGCGAGCACGTAACAGTTTATAAGTTGCCGACGGTTGAATTTGACTACATTAATTTTACAGGTATGGCCTATGTTGGCCGCAATATTCACTTGGTCCGCAGTAGTGATGCTGTGATTTCAGTTGGTGGACGCATGGGCAGTTTGCACGAATTTGCAACTGCGATTGAAAGTCGTAAAGTTATTGGCGTATTGTTGGGCAGTGGCGGTTTAGCTGATTTTATTCCGACTTTACTTCAAAACGTTGAAGCGCCTGATGCTAAAAACATTATTTATGACACTGACCCAGTTCGTTTAGTTAATGAGGTTATTAAGGCTTTGGATGCTAAATACGCTGACTTTAAACACAACGGCACTGATGACAATATTACCAGTAGTCATCTTTACGCTGACTGGGGTTGATATCCTTAAATAACACTTTTTTATCTGTTGTTGCTATAATAGGTAGGTGAGTGATTTTAAACTACAAAGTGATTACCAGCCAACTGGTGATCAGCCTACGGCTATCAAGCAATTGATTGCCGGTTTAGATGCGGGCGAAAAAGAACAGGTTCTACTTGGCGTAACGGGCAGTGGCAAAACCTTTACGATGGCAAACATTATTGCTAATCGTAATGTGCCAACGCTAGTACTAGCGCATAATAAAACTTTAGCAGCTCAACTTTATAGTGAATTTAAATCTTTTTTTCCAGATAATGAAGTTCATTATTTTGTTAGTTACTTTGATTATTATCAACCCGAAGCCTATATGGCCAGCAGTGATACTTATATCGAAAAAGACAGTAAAATTAATGATGAGATTGATCGTCTGCGTCACGCCGCCACGATGGCGCTGCTAACGCGTCGTGACACAATTATTGTCGCCAGTGTCAGCTGTATTTACGGTATTGGATCGCCCGAAGATTATGCCAGTATGTCAATTACGATTAAACGTGGCGAAAAGCGTCAGCAAGATAAATTTGTCAGGTTGTTAACTGATATCCAATATCATCGAAACGACATTGATTTTCACCGTGGCACCTTTCGTGTTCGTGGTGATATTGTCGATGTTTTTCCAGCTGGCAGTGATGCGGCGTACAGAATTGAATTTTTTGGCAACGAAGTCGAACGTTTGACGCGAATTGATCCGCTGACTGGTGAAATTTTAGCCGAACCTGACGAAGTTATGATTTTCCCCAGCAGCCACTATGTCACGCCCAAAGAAAAAACCCAGCAGGCGATTGAAGGCATTAAAAAAGAGTTTGCCAGTCGTTTGGAATACTTTGAAAAACACGACAAATTACTCGAGGCTCAGCGTCTGTCGCAACGGACTAAATATGATTTGGAAATGCTGGAAGAAACAGGCTTCGTTAAAGGTATCGAAAATTACAGTCGCTATTTAACCAACCGCGAATCAGGTGAACAGCCAGCCACATTAATGGATTATTTTGCTGATGATTTTTTGTTATTGGTTGATGAAAGTCACATGACATTGCCTCAGGTCCGTGGTATGTATAACGGCGACAGGGCTCGTAAAGAAGTGCTGGTTGAATATGGGTTTCGCCTGCCGTCAGCGCTTGATAACCGACCGCTGACATTTGAAGAATTTAATCGTCATATTAATCAAGCGATTTACGTGTCAGCGACGCCAAGTGAATATGAATTATCGCATAGTCCTAATCCCGCCGAACAGATTATTCGTCCAACTGGTCTAATCGAACCCGAAATTATTATTCGCCCAACCAAAAACCAAATTGATGATTTGATTGCCGAAATTCGTGACCGCGTTACTAAGCATCAGCGAGTTTTGGTGACGACGCTGACAAAACGCATGGCCGAAGATTTATCAGCCCACTTGATTGATATGGGCATTCAAACCGCTTATATTCACAGTGATGTTGATACCATGGAACGTGGTGACATTTTAAGTGATTTGCGTAAAGGCGTTTATGACGTTTTGGTTG
>CAISVS010000077.1 GCA_903889015.1 uncultured bacterium
TCATCAGCATGCATCTCGGCTTCTTTTTGAGCTTTTTCGATGTCTTCTTTGCTAAGGTTACCACTGTTAGAAATCGTGATACTTTGCTCTTTGCCAGTACCTTTATCTTTAGCGGTAACGTGCAAAATACCGTTGGCGTCAATGTTGAATGTAACTTCAATTTGAGGCACACCACGAGGTGCAGGTGCAATTCCGTCCAGTGTGAATCGTCCAAGTGACTTGTTGTCACGGGCTAATTCGCGCTCACCCTGTGTAACGTGAATTTCAACTTGTGGTTGGCTGTCAGCAGCCGTACTAAACGTTTCAGATTTAGATGTTGGGACAGTCGTATTGCGTTCGATTAATTTAGTTGCAACACCACCCATGGTTTCAATACCAAGGGACAATGGAGTAACGTCCAGCAGCAAGACGTCTTTAACGTCGCCGGCAAGCACACCACCTTGAATGGCAGCACCAACGGCCACAACTTCGTCTGGGTTAACGCCCTTCAAAGGCTCTTTGCCAAAAATTGCTTTGACCTTTTCGACAACTGCTGGCATACGAGTCATACCACCAACCAAGACTACTTCGTCGATTTGAGCAGCAGTTAAGCCAGCATCTTTTAGAGCTTTTTCAACTGGTTCAGCTAAGCGATTAATCAAATCAGATACTAATTCTTCTAGTTTTGAACGAGTTAATTTGTATTCAAAATGTTTTGGACCGTCGGCATCAGCTGTCAAAAATGGCAGGTTAATTTCGGTTTCATTTGTGGTTGAAAGTTCTTTTTTAGCTTTTTCAGCTTCGTCTTTTAGACGTTGCATGGCAGCTTTGTCAGATTTCAAATCAATTCCCTGCTCGTTTTTAAAGACGTCAAGGAAGTGGTTGACGATACGGTTGTCAAAGTCTTCACCGCCAAGGTGTGTATCACCGTTAGTTGATTTAACTTCAAACACGCCGTCGCCAAGTTCAAGCACTGAAATATCGAACGTACCACCACCAAGGTCAAATACGGCGATTTTTTCTTCTTTTTTGCTTTCCAAACCATAGGCTAGGGCAGCGGCAGTTGGTTCATTAATAATGCGTTTTACTTCTAGACCTGCAATCTTACCAGCGTCTTTGGTGGCTTGGCGTTGAGCATCGTTAAAGTAAGCCGGAACAGTAATAACCGCTTCGGTGACCTTTTCGCCCAAAAAGGCTTCGGCATCAGCTTTTAATTTAGACAAAATCATAGCTGAAACTTCTTCTGGTGAATAATTTTTGTCGCCCAACTTAATCGCTACGGCGTCGCCGTTTTTGACGATTTCGTATGGCATAATATCCAAGTCAGTTTGAACTTCACTGTCACTAAACTTGCGACCAATCAGACGTTTAACACCATAAATAGTGTTTTTAGCATTTGTGACACGTTGGCGTTGAGCAACTTGGCCAACCAAACGTTCGCCGTTTTTGTTGATCGCAACAACACTTGGTGTTGTACGATTGCCTTCGGCATTTGCGATAACCTCTGGTTTGCCAGCTACCATGTACGCCACGGCGCTGTTAGTTGTTCCAAGGTCGATTCCAATAATTTTACCCATAATCCCATATCTCCTATTTATTACCTATCTTGTATTAATTTTAGCACTCTAGTGCTTAGATTGCTAATATATCCATTGTAGATTAGTTGGCACTCGTATGTCAAGAGTGCTAATTAATATTGATGCAGTATCTACATGAACAAGTAATTTGCTTATTCTTACGACTTCAATATAATATAAATATATGGAACAAGCATCAAAACTAAACACAGCGGCTTTAGGTCTAATATCAAAGTATTTTGGACAAAGTACAGCTGAAGTATATGGGCAATTCTTTTCAGGTGAACCAGATGACGTTATTATCACTTCACTAAGTGAGATTATGGTTGATTATGTAGGCGAAGAAAAAGCTAAGGACGAGATTAACAAGATGATTGGTGAGGTAAATATATGAAGAATCAATTAACTCGGCTAATTATTTTTCTAGCAAGCTTTTTAGTTATTTCAGCCGTCTATGTCTTAAACGAAGAGACACAGACAGTTCAAATCGCAACATTATACCTAATTTTCCCAGTGGCAGCCGCTTTGATTGGACTATACACCTCAAGCATATATGGATTTAAAAACGCCAACGGCCGAGCAATGATATTGATAGCTGTCAGTTTAACCTGCTGGGCAATAGCTGAAATCATCTTTTATATTTCAGATAATTTTGTTACGAGTGCCAGCCTAGCACCCCAATTAGGTGATGTCTTCTTTCTGTTAGGATACCCTATTTTTGGCACTGGTGTCTATCAAGGTTATATCACGGCAGGAATCAAGTTAAAGGAAGTCAACAAATCACTTTTAACTGCAGTATTGTCAGCCTCTATTATTCTGACGGTTTTGCTCGCGTATTTTGGAATATATCAAATTTATGATTCGTCCGCAGATCTAGCAACAAATATCTTAAACACTGGTTACGGTGTGGGTGATTTAATTGTAGTTGTCGCTTCAATGCTAATGATTTTAGTAGCCCGAGAATATAAAGGTGGCAAACTGGCATTATTTTGGACGACTATAACTTTAGGCAATTTGTTATTTTTAATAGCGGACGTTATATATTGCGATATGTATGGAACCCAAATCTTGGCGGATATGAAACCTTATACATATAATGATTTAGTTTGGGTGGCGGGGTATTTAATAATAGCTTACGGTATGCTAGAAAACTATCTTCATATTACCGCAGTACAGAATAAGATTAAGTTAAGACTCCTTCAACGTAAATAATACAAAACAATTTGTAATATTAGTTGATCTGATAGTTTTCAGCACGTCTAGCGATTTCGGCGGCTTCGTCGGTCGAGATAATAATGATTGGTTTACTGGATTCAGTTGCAATATTAGTCGCTTCAACTGGTTCAAAAGTTTGATCGTTTAAATCGTGGTCGTAATTAAAGCCCAAGAAACCAAGGTTATCCAAGATTCGGCTGCGAATAATACTAGACCGTTCGCTGATAGTCGCAGTCATGACTAGACTGTCGATGCCACCCATACTAGCGGCCATTTGACCAATCGCCTGTTGAATACGATAAACAAATAATTTTAAGGCCAGGGCAGCCTTTTCGTCGCCATTTTGTTCGTTAGTTATTAGTTGACGAATGTCGTTTGAGGTACCACTGATACCCAGTAAACCACTTTGCTTGTTTAAATACCTTTCTAATTCTTCATCATCTAAATGCAGTTCACGTTTAATCGCCAGTGCTGCTGAAACATCAATATTACCGCTGCGTGAGGCCATTACCAGACCTTCCAGCGGCGTATAGCCCATAGTCGTATCGACACTGGCGCCGTCCAACACAGCCGTTACACTGCAGCCACTACCCAAATGGCAAATAACTGTTTTGGAAGGTAACATATTTTTTTCAGCCAAATCCCTGACAATTGATCCAACTGAAACGCCGTGATAACCAAAACGTTTAATCTCAAACCTGTCAGCCAAATCTGTATCGATGCCATAATGCCATGCCCATGGATATTTAGTGGCATGAAATTCACTATCTGACACCGCAATAACAGGCACATTTGGAAAATGTTGTTTTAGTTGTCTAATTTCATATAATTCCGTTTTGATATGTAACGGTACAATCTGCTGAGCCTCATGCATAGCCGATTCGATTTCGACAGTCACCAATTCGTCTTGCATAAAGCGACTACCAGGCGCTACTACCCTAATGCCAATTACTTTAACTTCATCGGTATCATCAATTACTTGACGTTCACGTAGTAATGGCATGACGTAACGCGATACACCACTTAAATCGGCGTCTTCGTAAGTCGTCGAGTATTCTTGGCCATCATGTTCAATCTTGCCAAAAACTCGGCCGTCAACAAATTCAAAGTTAATCGTCGCCCAACAAAAGCCATTAGCAAACACGGCATATTTGCGACTGGCGCTGCCTGGATTTACTACAAGTGTTAACGATTCTGACGCCATGTGCCCCCTAATGACTGAATGATATGTTTATATTATACTCGACTTGTCCAAAATTATCACTTAGCAGATTGAATAGAATCGAGCGAAAACTTGTTCATCTTGAGTCCAATCAGGGTCCGTCCTAGGACGGACCCTGATTGGACAAATCGGGTATTTTTACTGTCGGGTAACTTTAACCATAGCATGACGAATTGGACGGTCATTCAAAGTGTATCCTGCCTGCATTTCTTCGGCAATAACTTCATTTTCACCTGTGGCATCTTCGTCAAATTGAATAGCTTCGTGTAAATCTGGATCAAATTTGGCACCA
>CAISVS010000078.1 GCA_903889015.1 uncultured bacterium
CCGACCTTTCTAATAGTTCGCAACAATTAAAAGTATTTCAAGTTTTAAATGGCGTGTATCCATTAACTAATAATTGCACTGCTGTCGAAAGCTCAACTAATATCTGTTTGAAATACAGCGGTACAAATAATTTATCTTATAGTTCTATTAACTCTACTACGCCACAAACATTTTGTATTACTGCCAGTAATAACGGTACTAATTACTATCGAATTACTAATGATTCAGCGCCGATTTCAGGCGTATGTTCAAGTGCTAGCGGTGGTACGATTGCTGATATTGGTGGTTATCGTATCCATACATTTACAACCAGTGGTACGTTTACTGTAGCTGGTGGCATTAATAACGTTGATGTATTGGTTGTTGCTGGTGGTGGTGGCGGAGGCGGTTCGACTGCTGGTGGCGGCGGTGGCGGAGGTGTTATTTACAGTTCTTCTTATGCGGTTAGTAATCAAACCTATTCGGTAACAATTGGAGCTGGTGGCTCGGGAAGCATACGTAGCGATCAAGGTGCGGCAAACAACACTAATGGAGGTAATTCTGTTTTTGGGTCATTGACGGCTGTAGGCGGTGGGTATGGCTTTAGTGGTTATACTACTGGAAGTAGATTAGCTAACAGCGGCGGTTCTGGCGGCGGTGCGGGCTATTATTCTGGTAACGATATTTTAATCTCTTCTCCGGGGTCTGGTACATCTGGACAGGGTAATAGCGGCGGAACCGTAACTGCAAACAATGATTGGGGTGGCGCTGGCGGCGGTGGCGCCGGTGGAATTGGTAGCCAAAATACAAGTCCATCGTCGACTAGATCTGGCGGTATAGGGCTGCAGTCTAATATTAGCGGCACCCTAAAGTATTATGGCGGTGGCGGCGGCGGCGGTGTATTTAATTCAGATTCAGCTAGCCCCGGCGGGCTAGGTGGGGGTGGTAATGGAGGTTCTGGACTTCCTACAATTGCTCAAAACGGCACGCCAAATACAGGTGGTGGCGGTGGTGGTGGCGGTTTTTATCAAAATGGTCCCGGTGGTGGAGCTGGTGGATCGGGCATTGTTATTGTTAGGTATTTATTGCCATGACAAAGATATTTAATATCTACCAAAAAGGTTTTACAATCGTCGAGTTACTAGTTGTCATCGTCGTCATCGGTATCTTGGCGGCTATCACCATTGTGTCTTACAATGGCATTTCTCAACGCGCAACAATTGCTTCCTTGCAGTCTGATTTAACCAGTGTCTCAAATGTATTAAGGCTAGATCAGGTCATTGGCGGTGGATATCCGGCATCGCTTGCAGTGGCAAATAATAACAAGGGCGTATCAGCTAGTTCAGGTACAACATTAAGATACGGGTTTAACAATAATGTTAGCCCTCAGACATTTTGCGTTTCGGCAACCAAAGGAACAACAAGTTATAAAATCACTAATGACAGCACATCAGTATCTGGTGATTGTATCAATTATGGTTTAGCATTGTATCTGGACGCTGAAAACACTGCATCATACCCAGGATCTGGCACAACATGGACTGATTTAAGTGGCAATGCAACCACGAATGCACTGGTTGGTGGCGTAACCTATACGGCTGGCGACCACGGAGCTTTCACCTTTGATGGCACAACAGGGTATGTAAATTTATCTAATGTTAGCCGCGCTAGTCTAACGAACTGCTCGATTACATTTTGGAGAAAATCAGTCGATAGTACTCAATGGCTAATTTTGGGCGGTCAAAGTACAGCTTACTTTTTGATGGCAATATCATCAGGTGCTTTTTATCACGGCAATGCTGGATCGTCAATCTTGACTTACCAAGACGGTGTTGCTTCGACGACAGATACCAGAAACGGCGTTTGGCATCAATATGTAGCCACAGGTGTAAATCTAAGTGGTTGGTCGGCTTTGTATTTAAATAACTATTTTGTAAGCGGTTGGGGATATAAGGGTTTGCTTCAAGATTTTCGAATTTACAATCGTATCCTTAATCCGGCCGAGATTCAACAAAACTTTACAGATACTCGAAATCGTTTCGGAGTATAGTTTCGGTCATAGTATTTTTTGTAGTAGATAATTTTAGTGGTAATATTTATATAATGAAAGCAATAGTTGTAAAAGATTTAGTTAAAAAGTACGGTGATTTAACAGCAGTAAACGGTATATCATTCGAGGTCGAAAAAGGATCGGTTTTTGCCTTTTTGGGCACAAATGGTTCAGGAAAAAGTACAACAATTGGTTGTATTACAACAACTAACAAAATTAATAGCGGAAATATCACGGTAAACGGCCATAAAGTTAGTGCTGATGATGACGTAATTCGCCGCGAAATTGGTGTCGTTTTTCAGACTTCATTGTTGGATGATTTATTGACAGTTCGCGAAAATATTGCCAGTCGAGCAGCATTTTATAATTTGGGAATTGACGTTAATGCCAGAATAGCTGAATTATCTAAAACGCTTGACTTGGATGCATTTTTGGATCAACGCTATGGCACGTTATCTGGTGGTCAAAAGCGTCGAGCTGACATTGCGCGGGCACTCGTCCACAAGCCAAATATTTTGTTTTTAGACGAGCCAACAGCTGGGCTCGATCCATCAAGTCGCGAAAATGTTTGGCAAACGATTTATGACTTACAAAAAAAGTCAGGTTTAACAGTATTTTTGACGACTCATTACATGGAAGAAACCGAACGAGCTGATATGGTGTATGTAATTAACAACGGAAATTACGTTGCCAGCGGTACACCACAAAGTTTGCGGGCTGAATTTAGCCGCGACAAACTAAAATTAGTCGGAATCCGTCACAAAGAATTAGTTGCTAGTTTACAAAAAGACAAAATCAAATTTATTGTCAAAAATGATGCCATTATTATCGATGTTGAATCTAGTAAAATCGCCATGGGTTTGTTGAAAAAATATGAATCAGTAGTCAAAGATTTTGAATTTGTTCATGGCAATATGGATGATGTATTTTTGGAGTTAACCAAACAAGGCGAGGAGGCTTAGTTATGATATTTAGTTTAATGAAACGCAATATTAAATTGTTTTTCCGCGACCGATCAAGTGTCTTCTTTTCACTTCTTGGTCCGGTCATTATGTTTGTTTTGTACGTAGTCTTTTTGGGTGCTGTTCAATCTGAAGGTTTAAAGAATGTTTTTCCGGGTGCTAGCGCAACTGATCTTGATAACTTTGCAATAACTTGGGTATTTGCGGGTATATTAACAATTGTTACAGCCACTACCAGTTTGGCGGCAATTCAGGTATTCGTAGCTGATCGTGCCAGTGACAGGTTTAAGGATTTCGCGGTTTCGCCAATCAAAAGCAGCAAAATTGTCTTGGCTTATCTGGCGTCAACATTTGTTATTTCGCTATTCATGACGACAATCGTTTTCATTCTAAGTGAATTATATATTGTTGCCCGAGGTGGCCAGTTACTATCTGTTCAAAATGCGGCACTATCATATGCAATTTTGGTGTTACTTTGCGCGGTATTTTCAGCCTTGAATAGTTTTATTGTTACTTTTATCAAAAGTTTGGCGGCTTTTTCGTCATTTAATATTATTGTTGGTACGGCATCGGGATTTTTGGCGGCAGTTTATGTACCAGTTGGCACATTACCAAAAACAGTCGATAACGTAATTAATTTATTGCCGTTTTCACAAGCTGCGTCATTGATGCGATCAACTTTTGTCCAGCAAGATTTAGACAAATTAGTATCTGGCAACAGTGAAGCTTTAACAAAAATTAATGAATTTTTCGGCATAGTCCTTAAAGTTGGTGATTACACGCTAAGCTATGGTTTAATCGTCGCCATTTTGGCTAGTTTGTTTGTTGTGTTTACGGTTGGTGCGATTTTGCAAATACATCGTAAGTTGAAGTAGGCAATTCAAGTGGCTATTGGAATATGGCTATTAGA
>CAISVS010000079.1 GCA_903889015.1 uncultured bacterium
AAAACCCATTCCGCGGGTGACGTTCGGCGGGGTGGCCCCGATTTACTACAAAAACTGTAATCAGTTTTTTATAAATCAGGGGCGGACCGGACGGCAGGACCCGAGGTGGTTTTGAGCTGTAGCCAACAACAAACATTAACTATATAATATACACAGATGAAAGACTTTTTCGTAATCGTCCGCCGTAATTTTTTGTCACCTATTGTGGTTGCGATTTTAATATTAGCGGCTATTTTGTTGTTTTTGCGTGAGTATCGCGATGCTTGGTTTATATCGTTTGTCATTGTCTTTAACACCTTGTTAGCGATTATCCAAGAGGTGCGGGCGCAGCGAGCATTAAAAAAGCTTGAATTAATGAGCGCTCCATTGGCGCATCGAATATTAAATGACGGTACGATTGAAGATATTATGTTTGATAAGTTGCAGGTTGGCGACACGATTCAATTACGTCTAGGTGACGAGGTGCCAGCTGACGGTAAAATTATTATTAGTGCTGGGCTAGAGGCTGATGAAAGTATTTTAACTGGTGAATCAGTGCCAGTTGACAAAGCGGTTAAATCGACAATATATGCTGCCAGTGCGGTGGTAGCTGGCAATGCCACGATGCATGTTACGGCTGTTGGCGTCGACACAAAGATCGGCATGATGTCGACGACACTCAAAAGGTATACGCCACAGTTGACTCCGATTCAGTTGGCTATTGCCAAGGCTATTACTTGGTTGGCCTATGGTGCATTACTGTTGGCTGCATTGATATTTATCGTATATTATTTCTCGGGTCATAATGCCGTCCAGATATTCAAGACGATTACTTCGGCGGCTGTAACGATTGTTCCGGAAGGTCTGTTGTTGGGTAGTTCCCTATTACTGGCTTTCGGTTCGCTAAAGCTAGCGCGGGCGCAGGTGTTGCCACAAAAATTAGCGGCAATTGAGGCTATGGCATTGCTGGACGTGTTGTGTGTTGATAAAACTGGCACGTTGACTAGTGACGAGATATCATTTGAAAAGTTTGAATTATTTGACCGATCGGCCAAAAACATAGCCGGGCTAATTGGCATTGCGGCATTTGAAACCAGTAGCCTAAGCGCCACCAACAATGCTATCATCAGTGGCTTTCCAGTGCCACAGCAGTATCAAGTACTGCAAACCCTCGCCTTTTCGTCTGCGCGCAAGATGAGTGGCGTTAAAGCGATATTTGGTCGTAAAACCTACAGTATTCTGATTGGAGCGCCAGAGTTTGTCGGTAAATTAGCGCCGTTAACTGACGAACAGCAACAACAGATTGAGGCTTTGGCGTCAGTTGGTAAACGAGTTTTATTGGTAGCGACATTTGATAACACCGATACGTCGCTGAAAGATTTATCAGATGGTTCAGGTAAAGCGGTCGGAATAATCGTATTATCAAATGAGTTGCGTGAAGGTGTTAAAAAGACAGTGACGTATTTGCAAAAAAACGGCGTTAGTTTACGTGTCATTAGTGGTGATAATCCTGATACGGTTAAATATATCGCTGGACGGGCTGGTATCAAAAATTACGAAAATGTTATTACGGGCGCAAAATTAAAGAACGTATCAGATGAGGATTGGGACCAAGTGGTGTCGGATACGACGATTTTTGCCCGAGTTTTGCCTGAACAAAAAGAACGTTTAGTTGAAACTTTCAAACGCTTGGGTAAATACACCGGCATGGTTGGCGACGGTGTTAACGACGCTTTGGCGTTAAAAAAAGCTGATTTAGGTGTGGCAATGTACGCTGGAGCGGCGGCAACCAGGCGCGTGGCTGACATCGTTTTACTAAACAATTCATTTAATTCATTGCCGATGGGTATGAAACTGGGTAATCGCATTATGCAGGCTATCGAGATGATTGCTTGCCTGTTCTTTCACAAGATAATATTTGGAGTTGTTTTGCTGTTGTCTACCTTGGCGCTGGGTGTTGTCTATCCATTTTTGCCACGACATATTACTTTTATGAATATGTTTTTGGTCACCTTGCCGACGGTAATTTGGACTATATTTACACCACTGCCTCGTCATCGTTTGTCGCCTAGATATTTTTGGCAAGATACATTGCATGCCGTGGCTCCAATTGCGGTTTTGTCGGGCATCGCGGTTACTGTGTCGTATACAATGCTGCGCGCTATACATCCAGATAATATTACAGGTGTTTTGACGACTACGGTGATTGTGGCGACATTCTTTGGTATATATTTGGTCTTTTTGGTGCCGTTGATGTTTGATGTCAAAAACACCAGAAAAGCTCGATTGTCACGATTATTTTACATTTTAACAGTAGCTGTTATTGTATTTCCAAGTTTCAGGATTAGCTTTATCCGCGACTTCTTTGATTTTACGATGCCAGCTTGGGAATATGCATGGCCACTGTTGGTTGTAATAATTTGTATTGCGGCCTTGCAATGGCAAATCGCGGTTAGTGCTGGCAATCGGCTAAAGGCTCGCGAACAAGTCATCAAGGAATAAATACTAAATGGCAAAAAGTGTTTTTGAAATTATTCCTGGTGTTGGTCCATCACTAGCTAGAGACTTAATTATACTTGGTTATACAAATATAGACGATTTGAAAACTCAAAATCCCGAACGAATGTACGAACGACTAATGTTGATGCAAAATTCGCATATCGATCGTTGCGTGCTGTATGTTTTTCGTTGCGCCGTGTATTACGCTGGTGGCGGACGCGATGACGATAAGTTAAAGTGGTGGAATTGGAAAGATAAATAGCGACTCTGAGTGAGCCGCTATTTAGTTTTATTTTGGCAGATTAGGCGATTATTTTGCCGTCTTTGAGTTTGAATGTTCGATCAGTTTTGCCGGCGATGTCCATGTCGTGGGTTACGGCCAAGATGGTCGTTTTTTCACTGCGGGATAGGCGGTGTAACAGATCAAATATCTTTTTACCAGTTTCGCTGTCCAAGTTGCCAGTTGGCTCGTCAGCCAGCACAATGGCTGGGTGATTAGCCAGGGCCCGGGCAATCGAGACTCGTTGTTGTTGGCCACCACTTAAACGAGGTGGCTTACGCAACTGTTCGTCGGGTTCAAGGCCGACATCGGTCAGCAATTGTTCAGCCCTCGCCTTGCGTTTTTTGACTGGCACGCCGCCAAATTCTAGGGCTAGCATGACGTTTTCAAGCGCAGTTAGGTTTGGAATCAGATTGTAATGTTGAAACACAAAACCAATCTTTTTGGCTCGATAAGCTGTTTGTTTGCCGGCCGAAAGTTTGGCGATATCGACGCCGTCAACTTCGATACTACCGCTGGTTGGAATGTCCAAGGCGCCTAACATGCTTAACAGTGTACTTTTACCGCTGCCTGATTTGCCGATAATGCTGGCAAATTCGCCTGTTTGCACGGTCAGATTGACTTTATTAAGGGCGGTTACGTCACCACTGGCGCTGGAAAATGATTTGGAAAGGTCTTTGACTACTAACATATATTCTCCTATTCTGTCCTTAAGACTTCAGCTGGACTGATCTTAGAAATAAACCAAGCTGGTACGGCCGCACCGATGACAGCAATTAACAGCGTAATTCCAATAGCCGAGGCAAAGATAGTTGGTGTTAAAGTGCTGGTGACTGAGGTTAAGTTTTTACTGATTTGATTAAATCCGCCACGCATCATTTCACCTGGTCCACCAGCTGGTCGGCCAGAG
>CAISVS010000080.1 GCA_903889015.1 uncultured bacterium
GTGGACAAAAAGCAGCTGCTAAAAACTTAGCAAAAGACCCATTCTTTTACGCTAAAATTGGCGCAAAAGGTGGTAAAAACGGAACAACTGGTGGTTTTGCTGCCAACCCAGCACTTGCACGTATTGCTGGTGCCAAAGGTGGACGCATTAGCCGTCGCAAAAAAGCTGTTGTTACAACTGAAGCTTAATACTTATTAGTTTCAACAAAAAACGCACGTTAATTCGTGCGTTTTTTGTTATTTATTTGAATAACGTCGCAAAGCACAAGTGCGGGCTTCGTTGACTCGCCATCTGTGATTGCAAGCAGGGCACTGGTAATTATGTTTGTTAATCTGTAAGCCAGTAGCGGTGCAGTTAGGGCAGGTGCTGCGATCGTGTATCCAATCACGATAGCTGTCGATAATTGATTCAATAACATCAGTCGGCATTGTCACATTGTATGAAATGGCGAGTTTAATCGCATAATCCCAAGCTTCACGCTCCATCGTTATCAGTTGTATGTCGCTGTTATAATCGGCGTGTCCTAACAAGGCGTGTGATATTTCGTGCAATAACAAAATTGGTTTGTTGTCTGATTTATCACAGTAATAGATAGTATTTTCAGATGGTGACCATAAAAAATAGTTACCTTTTTTAAAAGTAAACTGCGGATAATTAGATTTTAGCTGTTTTAGTAGCAAAGTTGTCGAGGGCATAATAATAACATCCATAAATAACAGCTAGTTCGGGATATTTTGCTGCAACGAATTTTGGACATGGGATGTGTGGTGGTAATTTCTCTTTCAGTATATCTTGTAGCTGTTGCCCGTATTTTTCGAAATAGGTGCCGATGCTACCGCCAATAATAATGATATCTGGTTGCAGAATTGGGATAATAGCCAAAAATCCTCGACTAATGCGATCAGCGATTTGGCGCCAAGTCCTTTTGCTGGTAATGTCATGAGCATATTTGCCGTATGTCTCGTAAATTGCTCGGCCTGAGGCAAAGCTTTCCCATTCGCGAACTACGCCGTCATATTCAATCAGAGCGTGTCCACCTTCACTGTTACGCAGGGCTGGGTTGATATGTCCATTGGTTGTAATCCCAGTACCGATACCAGTACTGACGGTAACGTAGAGTGATTGAGCGGGGATTGGTTTTAAGAACCTAGTTTCACCCAAACCAGCTAGTTTAGCATCATTTTCAATATAGACTGGGACTTTGCCTAAAACGCCGGTTAGGGCTGATTTGACGTCAAAATTCTTCCATGGTAGATTACCGCACCAGATGACGACGCCGTCTTTGATGACACCGGGAATTGCCAAAACTATGGCATCAACTGTTTTGTCGGCATAATTATCAATGATTGTTTGTCTTAATACTTTGATATATTCTTTTGTGTCTTTTGGTGTCGGGAATTTTACTTGTGAGCCTAGTACACCGCTTTTATTAAAACTTGCTACTAATGTTTTTGTTCCGCCTGTATCAACTGCTACTATCATATATTCAATTTTAGCATATTTATTTTGAGTTGCATTTTATGTAATTTAGATGCATAATAAGCATATATCATAAACAGAGGTAGTGTATGAGCAAAGTACGACGAACAAATCAGGGTGGTTCGGTTGTAGGAATTGTAATCATAGGTGTTATTTTGGCCAGTTTATTAGTTGGTTCAATCTATTATTTAAATATACATGGTGATCAGGTCCGCAAGGATCAAGCGATTGCCGCGGCCGAAAAACAAGCTCAAGAGGCCGAAAAGTCAAAGCAGGTTGTTTCAGTTGATCAATCAGGTACGGTTAATGGCGCTACCGATGCTACATCTGATTCGGGGTCTACTCCGTCAATATTGCCCGTAACTGGGCCGGAATTGTCAGTTAGTGGTTTGGCTGGTGCATATTTGATGACATATGCAGTTGTTGGATATTTTGCTTCGCGTCGTCAACTAGTTCGTTATCTTTGACTTCCTCTCTTATCTGAGGTACAATACAAGGTAGTCTTGAGGTCATTATTTTTAATGTGCCTTATGAAATATTAATTTAATAGAGAGGTCTAAACAGACTTATGGCAAAAACAGCCACAACAATGGACGAATTGCTCGCTGCCCAGGGCGACAGTGTCAAGCAATTAACACAAGGCGAATCAGTCGTCGGTACAATTTTATCAATCCGTAAACACGAGGTCTTGGTTGACCTTGGCGCTCAGGGCGTTGGACTAGTTCCACGTCGTGAAGTTGGTTTTTATCGCAGCTTGAATGTTGGCGATGAAGTTACTGCCAGCATCGTCGAGACCGAACTAGACAACGGTTATTCATTACTTTCACTTCGTAAAGCGGTCAAGGATCGCGGTTGGGATGAAGTTATGGCAACTATGGAATCAGGTAAAGTTATCGAAGTTTCTCCATATGACGCCAATCGCGGTGGTCTGTTGGTTGAATATGACGGAGTTCGCGGATTCCTACCTGTTTCACAACTTTCAGCCGAACATTACCCACGTGTTGGTGGCAGCGACAAAGACGAAATTTTGTCACGTCTAAACATTTTGATTGGTAAAAAACTTACTGTCCGTATTTTGGACTGTGATCGCAAAGCAAACAAGCTAATCTTTAGCGAAAAAGAAGCTATCAAAGATGGTTTGGCTGCTCGATTTGAAAAACTAGCTGTCGGTGACAGTGTTAAGGGAGTAGTAACTGGAGTCGTCGACTTTGGTGTCTTCGTTAACGTTGAAGGTATCGAAGGTTTGGTTCACATCAGCGAAATCAGCTGGGAACGTGTCAGCAATCCATCAGATTACGTCAAAGTTGGTCAAACAATTGATGCCAAAATTATTGCTATCGATAAAGACCGCTTAAGCCTAAGTATTAAACAATTGACCGAAGATCCTTGGATGACTGAAGTTGATCAATTTAAACCTGGCGACAAAGTTGAAGGTACTATTACTCGAATTACACCATTTGGTGCTTTCGTTCAAATTAGTCCAGCTGTTGAAGCCCTAGTTCACGTCAGTGAACTTGGTGGTGGCGATGATGCTGATCCAGAAAAAGTATTTACGCTGAATGAACGCAAAGCTTTCGTAGTTTTGGATGTTGAAAAAGACAGCCGTAAAATTTCACTTAGCCTACCTGGCAAAACCAAAAAATAAACCACAAAATTAGCCCACAGGGTTAGAAAGGACTTACGAAAATGGCCGAGAAAGTTATTGTTATTTCTGACTCGATTACCGTAGGTGAACTTGCTGAAAAGCTAAATCTACCTGTGACTAGTGTAATTGGTGAATTATTTAAAAACGGAATTGTTTCGACGATTAATCAACGGATTGATTTTGAAACAGCGACGATTATTGTTGAGGAATTAGGATTGGTCGATGTCGAACTTCAAAAGAAGGCGGCATCGACTTTGAGTGCTCGTAAAGTTCATGAATTGTCCGATTTGGCTGTCACTCGGCCGCCAATCGTGGCCGTTATGGGCCATGTTGACCATGGTAAAACCAGTTTGCTGGATGCAATTTTGAAAACCAAAGTTGCATTAGGCGAAGCTGGTGGCATTACTCAGCATATTAGTGCTTATCAAACGGTTCGTAACGGCCGTTCGATTACACTTTTGGACACGCCTGGACATGAAGCTTTTGCGGCTTTGCGTCAACACGGTGCAGCCCTGACTGATGTGGTGGTGATTGTTGTAGCAGCTGATGATGGCGTTAAACCACAAACAATTGAAGCGATTCGCTTTGCAAAAATGGCTAACGCTAAAATTGTTGTGGCGATTAACAAAGTCGACAAAGAAGCGGCTGATCCAGCCCGTGTCAAAGCTCAACTGGCAACCGAACATGGTTTGAATCCCGAAGAATGGGGTGGTGACGTAGTGATGGTTGAAGTTAGTGCCAAGACCGGTCAAAATATTGATAAAATGTTGGATTTGGTCCTGTTGGTAGCTGATTTAGAAGATTTGAAAGCCGATATTGATACGCCAGCCGAAGGTTTGGTAATTGAATCGCACATGGAAGTTGGCCGTGGTCCAGTTGTTGGACTGCTGGTTGAACAAGGTGTGTTAAAGCCTGGTCATTTTTTGGTGGCTGGTACGACCTACGGCAAAGTTCGTACACTGCTTGATTTTATGGGCAAGACTTTAAAAGAAGCTGGTCCATCAACTCCGGTTATTGTGACTGGTTTTAAAGAATTGCCGCAATTTGGTGATAATTTTGCGATTGTTAAAAGTGAAAAAGACGCCCGCCAGCAGGTTTCAATTGCACGGATTGAACAAGAAAAGAATGCAGCCAGTACAAATATTACTGGTGCTGACTTATTAAAAATGATGAGTCAACAAACCGAATCTCAGGATTTGAATGTTATTGTCAAAGCTGACGTTCAAGGGTCATTGACATCTGTTATTGATAGCCTAAAAATGATTGATACGATGGGTGAGATTACCCTAAGAATTATCGGCAGTGGCGTTGGTAATATTAATGAAAATGATATTCGTTTGGCGTCTGACAAAAAAACAATTATTTATGGCTTTAACGTTGATATCTCAACAGCTGTCAAACAATTGGCGTCACGTGATAAGGTGCAGGTTCGATTGTTTAAGGTTATTTACAAATTACTGGAAGATGCCAAGACTTCGATGGAAGATTTATTAGCGCCAGAAGTTGTCGAAACTGAAATTGGTAAGATGACTATCAAGGGTATTTTTAGAACTATGAATGATGAAGTTATTGCTGGCGGTGAAGTAACAGGCGGCAAGGTGACTGCTGATGTTTTGGCGCGAGTCAAACGCAACAAAGAGCAAATTGCCGAGGTTAAAGTTACGCACGTTCAACGCCAACAGCAAGAGGCTAAAGAAGTTTTTGAAGGTGAAATGTGTGGTATTAGTCTGAAACTGACTAAAAAGCTGATTATCGAAGAGGGTGATAAACTCGAATTATTTACTCGCGAATTAGTCAAACGCGTGTTAAAATAAAAAATAGGTAAAATAAAACATAAACAAGGAGACAGATAATGTTTCAACTGGATGATAAATTTTTAGAAGAGATCGGGCTGAATAGTATGCCTGAAGAGCAAAAAAAACCATTTTTGCAACATATTTATGACGAACTAGAACTACGTGTTGGTACTAAATTATCTGATGGCATGAGTGATGAGCAATTGTCAGAATTTGAATCAATTATTGATCGTAAAGAGGACGTAATTGTTGAATGGCTAGAAAAACATGCCGCTGAATATCATAACGATGGTGTATTTTTGCAACTTCAAACCGCAACCGGCCTTGATGTTAATGACCCAAATTTACGAGCAGAATATGCGGCTACGAAATGGTTGGAAGTTAATCGACCAGATTACAAAGATGTTGTCGTGCAGGTATTGGAAAACCTAAAGCAAGAGGTAATTGCCAGTCGCAGTTCAATTTTGGGCGACAATTCGAATCAGGCTGTATAGCCGTTAATAAAATCACGAGCCGACATTTTGCGTCCACTGGGCGCGATTAGCTCGTCGATTGATAGGTAATTATTGTCGTTACATAAAACATCTAACGGCGTTTTATGTTCGTATACGACATGTGCTTTGGTTATAATAACTAAATGTCCATTAATTTCAATTTTGGTTTTTGGAAAATCTAAATGACCACGGACTAAACGTTCGGCAGCAGCAGCAGATAGTTGATTAGGTTGTAATAATGCGTCATTTTTATCTAACATTTTGCAATATACTGCTTGGCTGTCATCTTGAGGTGTAGGTTGGATTGAACCATCAAGTATGCCTGGCAGCAGATTAATTAAAGCGCCAGCGCCAGCTACTGCTAGTGTTTTGTAAAGTTCAGGCCTTGTTTCGTGTCCGGATAGCTTGTAGATAATATGCCTGTAAACTGGTCCAGAATCCATACCGGCAGCCAGTTGCATAATTGATACGCCAGTTTGAGTGTCACCATTTTTAATGGCAGACTCAATTGGAGTTGACCCACGGTATATTGGCAAAAGTGATGGGTGAATGTTGATTATTCCAGGTTTGAATAAATCAATCGTTGATTGAGGAATAATTTTTCCATAACTAGCCAGTACACCAGCGATGTCATCACCAAGGGCGCGAACAGCATCATTTATCTCGGTAACTTTATTTGGTTGCCAGACTGTTATGTTGTGCTGTAAAGCCAGTTTTTTAACACTCGGCATAGTTAGTTGCTGCCCGCGGCCACTTTTACTGTCGGGTTTAGTAATAACGGCCGCAATATTATAACCATTCTCAATGAGGCTTTGTAGTGCAGTCAGGCTGAAGTCGTCAGTCCCAAAGAAGATGATTGTTTTCGATGTTTTTTGCATAATCTAGTGGTTGTAACTCGCCTTCCTGATCGAGTATGTAAAATGCATCTTTTTGGTCACGAATATGATCGATAAAGACGATACCATTAATGTGGTCGACTTCATGTTGGATGACGTGTGCCAAAAAACCGTCGGCTTTAAAACGAACTTCATGCCCGTCGACATCAAGAGCTTTAACACGGACTTTGCTATAACGGGGGACTTTACCGTAAATACCAGCGACACTTAGGCAACCTTCGTAGTCTGTGGTAATTTGACCTTCGTATTTAACGATCTCAGGGTTGATGAGTGCAGTAAATTCGCGAGTCGCTTTGTCGTCAAAGTCGCTACGAACAATAACGACACGGTCAAGTCGTCCGATTTGAACAGCTGACAGGGCGGCGCTGATTTCATGTGGTCGTGAATCTTCCCAGTCCAAAGCGACGGCAGTCATATCGCTAATAAGTTGTAAAATTTCAGGAGTCACAAATTGAACCTTGGCTGATTTTTGACGCAAGCGAGGATCGGGGAGGGTTATGATATTTTCTTTTTTCATTGCTGAATATAGTATATCACAGGGGTGTTTACAGAAGGCTAGTTGGATCTAGGTCAAATTGCCAGTGAGTCGTTGGAACTAATTTAATTGTATCAATTAAGTATTCACGTTTTGGACTTTTTAATACCAATTGCCAGCGATAGGTATCGTGCTGTCTTTCATAAAACGCTGGTGTAGGGCCAAGAATCTGAACGGCAGGATTAATCTTGGTTCGTAATTCTTTGGCAAGAGCTTGTGAATTTTTAATGGCTGCGGCTTCACTTTTATAGATACAAGTTAGTTTTAAAAGATGTCTAAAAGGAGGGAATAGACCACGCTGACGTTCAATCAATGTTTGATTGTAAAACGATTCATAATCTTGCTTTAAACCATGTGTAATGCTGGGGTGTGTTGGTTGGTAAGACTGAACGACGACTTGGGTTTGATGTTCGTTACGACCAACTCGACCAACAACTTGAGCTAATAATTGGAATGTCCGTTCGTTGGTGCTGAAATCGGGCATTGCTAGGCCGGCATCGGCTTGAATAATGCCGACGGTTCGAAGGTGTGGTAAATCTAGGCCTTTAGCGATAATTTGTGTACCAATGGCAATATCAATTGACCCGTCATATAGTTCGCCGTAACGGGCGTTTACAGCTTCGTCAGTATTGTTATCGGCATCGAATCTAGCAATATTAGCACTTGGAAATAACTTTCGTAACTCGGCTTCGATTAATTTTGTGCCAATGCCTTTATGAATAATATCGGCGCTACCACAGGTTGGACATGATGTTGGTACATCTGATTTGTAGCCACATATATGGCATAACATAATATGTTTGTCGGTATGTAAGGTTAGTGGTAAAAAACACCTTGGACACTGGGCTGTCCAACCACAATCGACGCACAAGGTTGTACTGGTGCTGCCGCGACGATTGTGAAAAATTAACGTTTGTTTGCCGATACTTAAAGTATTGGTAATTTGTTCAATTAATTTTGTTGATAAAAAGCGGTGACCGTTAAAGTTGACGCGTTTAGTCATGTCGATTAATTCGACTGATGGCGGTATGCTTCCGGTCCGAGCTAGTTTTGTTAGTTGTAATATTGGACGATTTGATTGCTCGGCTAAATATCTGTCGATTACGCTGGGAGTTGCGCTACCAAATATTACTTTGGCGTCATGAAATCGACCTAACATAGTGGCAACACGAAGGGCTGAATATTTAGGTGATTGATCTTGTTTAAAGCTTGGTTCGTGAGCCTCATCAATTATTATTGCGCCGATGTTTTTGAGTGGCGTAAATAGTGCTGATCTAGGTCCGATAACAACGCGTGGAGTCGTACTGTTTAATGATTCCAACCAGACATGATGGCGAGCAGACTCGGACATTTTTGAATGAGTTAACAGTAAATCATTAAAATGGTTATTAAATTCTGAAATAAGTTGTGGTGTTAGGGCGATTTCAGGTACTAAAATAATGACTGATTGACCGCTATTAATAGTCTTTTTTGCTAAATCAATATACAATTCGGTTTTACCTGATCCGGTGATGCCTTGTAGTAAAAACGTACCTGAATCATGCTGATACAAGGTGTTGATGACTGTATTCTGCTCGGGGTTGAACACAATATTTGTTCGGTCGCGTTTGGTGATTTGGGGTTGATTTGTTTGTGGACGACGTTTTTTTTGAAGGCCTCTAGGCAATATAGTTTGCAGGACTGTAGCCAGTGGCGTGACATAATATTTTGACATCCATGAAGATAGCTGGACTAGTTGATGCGGTAATGGATTTTGTTCAATAATTGAAATGATTGGTTTGGTGTGATATTTTGGTTTGGTTGTTTGGCGCAATATGACACCAACTATTTGTTTTTTGCCAACTTCAATTAATACTATTTGCCCAATAGCTAAAATAATATCCGATGAATAAGTAAAAAATTCGCTATCCAAACGGATAATCTGATTTGGCGCCACCTCGTAGTAGTGCATATCATTCATTATACTGCTAAACTATATAACATATGTATTTCGAAAACCGTGAGCAAGCTGGACAATTGTTGGCAGCTGAATTATTTGATAAATATCGTTATGAAAACTGTGTTGTCGTAGCGCTAAGCGATGGGGCGGTATTAGTAGGCGAGCAAATCGCCAAATCGCTTCACTGTATAGTGACGCTACTTCTAATTGAAGAGATTGAAGTTCCAGGAGAAGGTATTAGTTTTGGTGGCGTTTCTCAAAATGGTGGGTTTACCTATAACGGTATGTTTTCGGTGGGCGAAATAGAGGAGTATACAACTGAATACCACGGTTATCTGGACCAGCAAAGACAGCAAGCTTTCCAAAGGATTAACCGCTTGTTGGGTGATGGCGGCCTAATTAATAATGAAATGTTGCGTGACCACGTTGTTATTTTGGTAGCTGATGGTTTAGATACCGGTGCGTCATTGGACGTGGCAGTTGAGTTTTTGAAGCCAATTCGAATCAAGCGTTTAGTAGTTGCAACACCTGTATCAACTGTTCAGGCTGTCGATAAATTACACATTTTGGCTGACGAGTTGCATATTTTGGATGTCAAAGAAAACTTTATGGGGGTTGATCATTACTATAATCAAAACACGATACCGTCACACGAAGATACGATTGCTAAGATTAATCAGATTGTTTTGAATTGGAAATAAAAAATATCGTTGCTTAGCGTTGTAATATTGTGCTACGATATTAAACAGCAAATACGAACTAGTTAGTGAAAGTGCAAGGGAGATTATGTTAGACGTTTTTATTACATCTCGGGTGCGACGAAAAATTGTGGTTGTTTATGCCAAGTATCCTGATTTTCGTACTCATGTACGTGGCCTTGCCAAACTTATCAAAGAAGACCCAGGTAATATTCAACGCGAATTAAAACGTCTTGAAAAAGTTGGCTTTTTGAATAGCGAAAAGCAAGGTAACACTAAAATCTATTCAACTAACAAACAATTTCCAATTTTTAAAGAGTTGCAGGGGATTGTTATTAAATCTCAACAGCAAGCCGGTCGCCCTAAGCGCTCATCTTCTGAATTTTAATGTCATTATTTGACAAAATTTTAGCCGCTAGGGGACTTGATGATGTTTCCAAGGCGGCTTTTTTGCTGCCAGATTATTCGAAAAGCCATGACCCATTTTTGTTGCCAGATATGGATAAGGCCGTTAAGCGTTTGGTCAAGGCGCATAAAAAGCAAGAAAAAATTACAATTTACGGTGATTACGATATCGACGGTTTGACGGCGACGACATTGCTGTTGGATGCTTTGGCCAGTTTTGGTTTTAAAAACGTTGATGTGTTTATTCCTAATCGTTTTGTAGAAGGATATGGCATGACGATTGATGCTGTCGAAAGGATTGCGTCGGGTGGCGCTCAGTTAATTGTAACAGTGGACTGTGGCAGTTTAAGTCATGCAGAAATTATTCGGTCTAATGAATTGGGTGTCGATGTGATTGTAACCGACCACCATAATGTCGCTGATCAGCAGCCGCCAGCCGTGGCTGTGATTAATCCAAAACGAGTTGATAGTAGATATCCGTTTAGTGATTTGGCTGGCGTTGGTGTAGCCTTTAAACTAGTTCAGGCGATGCAAACCAAGATGGACGGTTTACCAATTGGGCAAGAAAAGTGGTTACTGGATTTAGTGGCACTTGGCACAGTTTGCGACATTGTGACTTTGGTTGATGAAAATCGAATCAATGTTTATTTTGGGTTGAAAGTTTTAGCGCAAGCAAAACGCCCAGGTTTAAAGGCGCTGATGGCGGTGGCTTTGATTGATCCGAAAACGGTTAACGCTCGGTCGCTTGGGTTTGGTCTGGGGCCACGTATGAATGCTGCCGGACGACTAGAGACAGCTCAACATGCCTTAGACATGTTAATCACGACTGATTCAATGGCGGCGCTTGAAAAAGCTCAGTATTTGAATGATTTAAATCTGGCCAGACGCTTTGATCAGGCAAAAATTGTTAAACAAGCCATTATTCAGGCCGAGGATTACAAAGATGATTCAGTATTGGTTGTTAGTGGCGTTGATTGGAGCCATGGCATTGTTGGAATTGTGGCCAGCAAATTGTTGGAGAAATATAAAAAACCAGTTTTTGTGATGCAAGAAATGGGCGACGAGACCAAAGGATCGGCCCGTAGTTTTGGTGATTTCAGTGTGGCGGATGCGATTAAAGCTAACGATGGTATCGTTACGAAGGGCGGTGGCCATAAATTAGCGGCTGGTGTGACATTACCGACCAAGAATATTGCTGATTTTCGCAAAAAAGTTAATGAATTTTACGACAGTTTAAATCTAGTGAATCAGCAAGAGCTACTATTACCAAATGCCGATGTTGAAGCTGATTTAGCGGAGGTAAATGATGAATTAGTTGATCTAATTTCGGGTTTAGAGCCATTTGGTAATGGTAATCCGCAACCAATTTTAAAAAGTAATGATTTGACAGTGTTAAATGTTCGTAAAATGGGTAGTGATTCGCAGCATTTAAAGCTGGAAATGAAGGATAAAA
>CAISVS010000081.1 GCA_903889015.1 uncultured bacterium
GCAGTTCCTTTGTGGGTTTTCATTTTTGGCATTATTTACTCCTTACTACTATACTCAGATTACGTCCTGCCATCTGAGGTTTTTGTTCTAATATTGCGTCGTTTTCTAACATCGTGATGATTTTATTTATCATCTCGTATCCTAGTTCTTGGTGAGCCATTTCTCTTCCGCGGAAGAAAATAAATATTTTTACTTTATGCCCAACGCCCAGGAATTCTCGAATTTTACGAAGCTTGATTTCAAGATCATTTGCTCCGATTTTGAGACCCATACGCATTTGCTTTAATTCAACTGTCTTAGCGTTCTTGCGACTTTTTTGTTGCTCTTTCATCTTTTGGTATTGAAATTTACCCCAATCGACGACTTTTGCAACAGGCGGGTTAGCGCTTGGTGAGATTTCAATAAGATCGACACCTGCTTCTTCGGCGATTTTAAGCGCTTCAGATAGGCTCATAATACCTAATTGTTCACCAGCCGGTCCGATAACACGTAGCTTTTCGGCCCGAATTTCTTGGTTGATACGAATAGATTTACTGATCTTAGTTAGTCTCCTTAGTTGAACTGCTTGACAGCTGAGTTAATACTCGGTAGCTATTCTATCAGATATGGCTGTGCAATTCAAGTGGATTAACGGCGGTATTGTAAGGCTTCACTAATATGTCCAATTGAAATGTCTTTTTCGCCGGCCAAGTCGGCAATTGTTCGGGCGATTTTGATAATTTTAAAATAACTACGGGCGCTGAGTTTTAGGTTTTCAGCAGCTTTTAGCAATAGTATTTTTGCGTCTTCTGAGAGTGGCGCATACTTTTTTATATCGCTATTTGAAAGTGATGCGTTGTATATAATGCTACTTTTATACCTTTCTTTTTGGGTAAAAAATGCGCGGTTTATTGAATCTGAAGCAGTTAAATGTTGATTATTTATCAACGAATCTGGAACTAGTAATGCTTCGTTTGGAACCCGTGATACATTAACAATTAAATCAATTCTGTCCATCAAAGGTCCAGATAGCCTTTTTTGATAAGCAATTATTTGGTTGCTGGTACATGAACATTCTTTGGTTTTATCACCAAAATAGCCACAAGGACATGGATTCATAGTGGCTACTAACATAAAATCAGCCGGATAGGTGACATGCGAATTAGCGCGGCTGATATCAATTTTTTTATCTTCTAATGGCTGACGTAATGTTTCAAGTGTTGATCTGGGGTATTCAGGAAATTCGTCCAGAAACAAAACACCAGTATGAGCTAGACTGATTTCGCCAGGTTTTGGATGAATGCCGCCACCGACAATAGCGATTGGACTGGTTGTATGATGTGGCGAACGAAATGGACGTTTTTGGATAATCTCGCCATCGATTTTACCGGCCAAACTGTATATTTTTGTAACAGCTATCTGTTCAGACGGCGTTAAGTCAGGCAACAGATTAGCAAGGGCCTTAGCCAGCATGGTCTTACCGGCTCCAGGAGTGCCCGCTAACAAGATATTATGATGACCAGCTGCTGCAATCACTAAAGCGCGTTTAGCTTGTTCTTGGCCTTTGATATCGTCCAATATAGGGTGTATTAGCTCGCCGGCTGGGACCTTAATTGTCGGGTCGATCTGATATGGTTCGATAATTGACTCTTTTTTTAGATGAAGGAATAGCTGCTTAACAGATGAAATACCAAATATCTCTATTCCGTCAATTAGGCTGGCTTGTTGCATATTGGATAAAGGTAAAAATATACGTTTATACCCAGCTTGTTTTGCTAATTGAGTGATGTTGATAGCACCTTTTATGGGCCTTAAGCTGCCATCTAAGGCTAGTTCACCAGCAAAGACTGCACCATCAAGCTCTTTTTGGTGTATTTGACCACTGATACACAATATTGCCATGGCTATCGGTAAGTCATAATGGGCGCCGTCTTTCGGTAGTTCGGCGGGTGCTAGGTTGATGGTAATGCGTTTTTTGGGGAATTCCAACAGGGAATTAGTAATAGCGCTGCGGACACGTTCTTTGGCTTCGTCGATTGCTTTGTTGCCCAAGCCTACAATCTGTAAAGAGGGCAGTGATTTAGATGCGTCGCTTTCAACTTCGACCATAAAACCGTCGAATCCGATTGGTGCAACTGTCATAACTCTGGCTACCATAAGCTTAATTTAAGCATGACTGGTAATAATATGCAATCTGTGATACACTTAACAGGTTACGTTGGGGCTGACTTAGCTTTCGACGAAGGGATTTTAACAGATTATTTTGCAAGTCGAATGTACACGTTACGTACAAACTTTAACTGCAAACTTTATTGCAAAAGCAAAAAGCTTCGTAGCTGAATTGGC